>CANOBU010000116.1 GCA_947564425.1 uncultured Eggerthellaceae bacterium | reverse complement strand
TCGACCGAAACAGACCGCCGTTCGCTTTTCAGATAATCGGATACATTCCTCGCCGAGAAGCTATGGCCAATCTGCTCGATAACGAAGCGCAGGATCCGCGCCAGCTGATCGGTATCCCTTATACCGTTGCGTTGCACAACATCCTTGAACAGAACGGTTGCCAGCACATCATCGAGGTACTGGAGCGAAGGCGAGCGAGCGAAATCGAGTTCGTACTGGAAGGGAAAACCGCCTTGCACCACATAATCGGCGAAAATCCGCTGAACGTCATGCTCAAGCCCGGCTTGCCCATAGGCCGAAACGAATTCCGAGAACGAGAACGGGTATACGGGAATGCGAATATAGCGGCCGGTGATGTGCGTTGCCAGGTCGCCCGACAGCATGCTCGCGTTCGATCCCGTAACATAAATATCTGCATCGTAGTCGACCATGAACGAGCGCAGCGCCCGTTCCCACCCATCGACTTCCTGAATCTCATCGAAGAAAAGGTAAACCTTGGCACCGGCCATCGCCCTTTCGGCCACATAGCGCTTCAGGTCGCCTTCGTTTCCGATATTGTCGTACGCGGCCGACTCGAAATTCATGCTGACAACCTGCTCGGGCGTCACACCGTTTTCCAACAACGACGCCTCTATCTGCCTGAGAATCGTCGATTTGCCAGCACGTCTCACCCCAACGAGCACCTTGATGATGTTCTTGCCGATATACGGCTTCACCGCTTCGAGATAGGAAGGCCGCTCTATCATGGATACTCCTTGATATAGTTTCGACTGTAATCGAAACTATATCATGATTTGCATAGAGTTTCGACTGTAATCGAAACTTTCCCGATTTTCGCCCATAGATTCGACTGTAATCGAAATGCGGTCTCTCGCTGAATCCGAAGCGCCGACGGACCCGAGGCCCCTATGCCGTCGAACCGCGGGCGATATCCTGCAGCAGGCGCAGGACGCCCTCCATCAGCTGGCCGTCGTCCTCGGCTCCGAAGTACTTCAGGGGAAGCCGCAGCTTCCTCTTGTCCGGCGTCCAGGTGGCCTTGGCCCGGCGCAGGTCGGCCATGACCTCGCGGGGAATGTCGATGGGCTCCACCACCAGCTTACCCGCCACCACGGACACCAACCCTATGCGGTGCACGTAGGCGTGGGCCTTTATGCGGGCCTTGGTGAACAGGTTCTCCGCCTCGGGCGGCATGGACGGATGCGCCTCCAGCAGGTCGGCGTATACCTGCTCCACCAGCTCCGGCTCGGCAGCCGAGGCGATGCGGCGGTACCACAGCACCCGCTCGTCGGCCTCGGGCACGTAGTCCTCGGGCAGGTAGGTGGAGCCGGGCAGGTTCACCGTGATGTCCGACAGCGCCGGCGGCAGCTCGTCGGCCGCCTTCAGGTTGCCCTCGCGGGTGGCGTTCACGGCCGTGGCCAGCATCTGGGCGAACAGGTCGAAGCCCACGGCGCTCACGTTGCCGTGCTGCTCGGCCCCCAGCATGCTGCCGGCCCCGCGTATCTCGAGGTCCTTCAGGGCTATGCGGATGCCGCTGCCCAGGTCCTGATGCTCGCTCAGGGCCGTCAGGCGCGCGGCGGCCTCCTCGGTGAGGGGCATGTTGTCCGGGAACATGAAATAGGCGTAGGCCTGGGCGGCCGAGCGGCCCACGCGGCCCTTCAGCTGATACAGCTGGGCCAGGCCCAGGCGCTGGGAATCCTCGATGATTAGCGTGTTGGTGTGGGGGTTGTCGATGCCGCTCTCGATGATGGTGGTGGCCACCAGCACATCCAGCTGGCCGGCGGCGAAATCCTCCATCACGCGCTCCAGCTGGTCCTTGTCCATCTGCCCATGGGCCACACCCACCCGGGCCTCCCCGGCTGCCTCCTTCACGCGGGCCATGGCCTCGTCGATGGAGCGCACGCGGTTCGATACGTAGTACACCTGGCCCCCGCGGGCCAGCTCGCGGCGGATGGCGCCGCTCACGATGTCGGGGTCGAACTCCCCCACGTGCACCTCCACCGGGCGCCGCTCGTCGGGGGGCGTCATGATCAGCGACATATCGCGCACGCCCGAAAGCGACATCTGCATGGTGCGGGGTATGGGGGTGGCCGAAAGCGTGAGCACGTCCACGGACTCCCGCAGGTTCTTCAGCTGCTCCTTGTGCCCCACGCCGAAGCGCTGCTCCTCGTCGATGATGATAAGCCCCAGGTCGTGGGGGTTCACATCCCGCGAGAGCAGCCGGTGGGTGCCCACCAGCACGTCCACCTCGCCGTTGGCGAAACCCTCCAGGGCCGCCCGCTGCTGGGCCGGCGTGCGGAAGCGCGACAGCACCTCCACGCGCACGCCGAAGGGGTCGAAGCGCTCCTTGAAGCTCACGTAATGCTGCTGGGCCAGGATGGTGGTGGGGCACAGCACCATGACCTGCTTGGAGTCCTGGGTGGCCTTGAAGGCGGCCCGCAGGGCCACCTCGGTCTTGCCGAAACCCACATCGCCGCAGATCAGGCGGTCCATGGGCTTGCCGGCCTGCATATCGGCCTTGATATCGGCGATGGCCGCCAGCTGGTCCGGCGTCTCCTGGTAGGGGAAGGCCTCCTCCATCTCGCGCTGCCAGGGGGTGTCGG
>CANOBU010000115.1 GCA_947564425.1 uncultured Eggerthellaceae bacterium | reverse complement strand
GTCCAGCAGCAGCAGGTCGGGGGCCTCCAGCAGCAGGCGGCACAGGGCCACGCGGCGCCGCTCGCCGCCCGACAGCACGCTGACGGGGGTGTCGGGGTCGGGGCATTGCAGGGCGTCCATGGCCTGGGACAGCTGCGAATCGAGGTCCCAGCCGTTGGCGGCATCGATGGCGTCCTGCAGCTTGCCCATCTCGTCCATCAGGGCATCGAAGTCCGCATCGGGCTCGGCCATCTGGGCGCTTATCTCGTTGAAGCGGTTCACCTGGGCTATCACGTCGGCGAAGGCGTCCTCCACGTTCTCGCGCACGGTCTTGTCGTCATCGAGCGGGGGCTCCTGCTGCAGCAGCCCCACGGTGAAGCCGGGCGTCAGGCGCGCCTCGCCGTTCGAGACCTCCTCGAGCCCCGCCATGACCTTCAGCAGGGTGGATTTGCCCATGCCGTTGGGCCCCACCACGCCGATTTTCGCTCCCGGCAGGAATGCCAGGGTCACATCGTCCAATATGACCTTGTCGCCGTGGGCCTTGCGGGCCTTGTCCAGCACATAGATGAATTCCGCCATGGGTTCCTCCTCGCGTCGAATGCGGCCCCCATTGTAGCAAGGTTCCGATGGCGGCAGCGTAACCGATGGGGTGCAGGCGGCGAATAGCCCGGGGCCTGGTGTAATATGAATCGGAAATCACGGAGGGAGCGGGGGTTGCCATGCTCATAGATGCGCTGGCCTATGCATTGGAGCGCTCGGGGTGCATCGAGCGTTTCTGGGGTAAGCTCGACGAGGGAAGCGACGCTGCCTTGGGCGTTGCAGCCTCGGCTCGGCCCTTCCTGGTGGCTGCCCGCTATGCCGTTGCGCCGCAGCCGACCCTGGTTCTGGTGGCCGGCGAGGAGGCTGCAGCCACCTTCGCTCGCAATACCGCTGCCTACCTGGGCGACGATGCCGTGTTCCATTTTCCCGAGCGCACGGATAAGCCCTACCTGCTGCAGGCGCCCGACCCGCGCCAGGCGGCCCGGCGCCTGCAGATCGCCCATCGCCTGGCAAGCGGCGACCCCTGCATCGTGGTAGCCTCGGCCCGGGCCCTGCTGCGCATGATGCCGCCGCCCGCGGCGGCCGTCCAGCGGCCCCTGCGGTTCGCGGTGGGCCGCGAGCTCATGGATATGCCCGATGCCGAGTCCTTCGACCTGGTTTCCTTCGAGGATGTGCCCCGGGCCTTGGAAGAACGGGGCTACCAGAATACCGGCGAGCTGGACGGCCCCGGCACCTTCGCCGTGCAAGGCGGTACCATCGACGTGTTCCCCGGCAACATGGCCTATCCCATCCGCCTGGATTTCTTCGGCGACGAACTCGACGAGATCCGCCGCATCGTGCCCTCCACGGGACAGACCATCTCGTCGCTGGAGGAGGCCGAGGTGTTCGCCGTGCGGGAGTACCTGGCAACCCCCGAGATGCGCGGACGGGCCGTGCGGGCCCTGAAGCGCCCCGCCCGCACCAATCCGGTTCTGCGCGAGCTGCTGGAATCGCTGGAAGGGGGGCTCCACTTCGACGGTGCCGATGCGCTGCTGCCCTACCTGTACGATTCCACGGCCACTTTGGGATTCTACCTGGGGAAGGATGCGCTCACCTGCCTGATAGAGCCGAAGTCGCTCTTCGACGATGCCGCCCACGCCGCCGAGGAAACCGCTGCCGAGGCCAAGGGGTCGAACATCGCCCTGCAGGGCCTCTTCGCCGATCCGGCGCATTTGGATTTCGGGCCCGGCACCCGGGCCACCTACATATCGCTCATGCGCGTGGGCACCGAGGTGGACGACGAGCTGCCGGTGAAGCGCGTGGATGTGGCGGGCCACCCCGACAAGCTCTACGACCGCCTGCAGGCCCTGGTGGACGGCGACTTCACCGTGGTGTTCTCGGCGCCCCACTACCGGGCCCGCCAGGATATGGAATTGGCCATGGTGGAGCGGGGCATACCCATCCAGGAGCGGTTGGATGTGGCCGACGGCGACGAGCCGGCCCATCCCCAGGCGGCCCGGATGGATGCCCTGAAGCGCCAGGCGGCCGCCCGCGTATCCGACGAGGCCGAGCCGGCAGGCCTGCGGGCCCGGCGCCTGGCCCGGGGTGTGGTGAACGTGGTGGATGTTGAGATACCCTTGGGCATGATCATCCCCAAGGCCTCCCTGGCCATGGTGAGCGTGGCCGACACCCAGGGCGCCTCGGCCCATCGGCCCCTGCGCCACATCGATATCACGGAAGTGACCTTCCCCTACAAGCCGGGCGACTACGTGGTGCATGCGGCCCATGGCATCGCGCACTTCGCAGGCCTGGTGAAGCAGGATGCGGCCGGTTCCGTCCGCGACTACATGCTGCTGGAATACGCCGATGGCGACAAGCTGTACGTGCCGGTGGAGCAGCTGGACCGCGTGACCCGCTATGTGGGCCCCGAGGGCAGCGACCCGCGGCTGACGCGGCTGAACACCTCCGATTGGTCCCGGGCCATGAGCCGGGCCGGCAAGGCCACGAAGAAGCTCGCCTTCGACCTCGTGGACGTGTACGCGCGCCGGGCCGCCGTGCGCGGATTCCGCTTCGGTCCCGACACCCCCTGGCAGCGCGAGATGGAGGAGGCCTTCCCCTACCAGGAGACG
>CANOBU010000114.1 GCA_947564425.1 uncultured Eggerthellaceae bacterium | reverse complement strand
GCCTTGGCCACCGGGCGCTCGCCCAGCGCCGCCGCAAGCCGGCGGGCGGCCGCACCCAGCGGGAAATACAGCCAACCGGCCGCCGCACCGACCAGGGCGCAGGGCAGCGCCCACAGCAGCTCCGGCAGCCCCAACGCCATATCCGTGAAGCGGGGCAGCCCGCCCCCATGACCGAACAGCGAACCCAGCAGCATCATGACACCGAGGGCGCCGGCTGCTGCCAAGGTATAGACGGCCGCCTTCAGGGGCTTGGGCACATCCAGGCGCATCTCGCTGGCCGTGCGGGGGCCCTGCGACCCATCGGCGACTCCCGCCGCCGGTACCGCCAGCCCGAACAGCGGCGTGGCGAAGATGGCGGTGATGACGGCGGCAGTGCCCGCTTGGGCCAGCTCGCGCATCTCGGTCCCGGCGAACCGCAGGCGGTCGCCCACCCAGGTGCACAGCCCGGCGATAACGCCGGTAAGGCCGGCCTCGGGCCCGATGGAACCGCCGAACAGCAGCGGCAGCAGGGCCCCGAAGAATGACGGGCCCAGCTTATCGTATTCATAGCGGCCCGTCTTCTTCACCTGGGCCATGACCTCGTTCATGGTTTGGGGATAGGGCCCGAAGCGCTTCGCGAACAGCCCGATGACCAGGCCGCCCGCCATGCACACCACCAGCGGGAAGAACAGCGTGGGCACGCCGGCCGATGCCAGCAGGTTCGGCACGGTATCCCACAGCAGGCCGATGCCGCTGTTCATGAGGAAGAAGAACGCCCAGGCGAAGGCGCCGGCGAAGGCACCGAAGGCTATGGTGAGCACTGCGAAGAGGAGCCGTTTGCCCATGGGCGATCCTTGGACGGGACGGATGATGCCTTCCAGTATAGCGGCAGCGCGCCCGGCATCGGCTGGGCAACGGTGTCATGGAGCATCTTGGAGCGGCAGCCGCACCGCGCTAGGATGAAGGCAGCAAAACGGGAGGCGCAGACGGCGAGGGGCGGTTTTGGACGATAGCATCGACAGCGGGAAGTGCGGTTCGAGCCCCGGCGGGGGAAAGGGGCTGCAGGGCTGTTACCGCAACGGGGAACTTGCGGCCCCCGAACCCCGATACGAGCCCTATCGCTTCGCCGAGCCCCTACAGGAGGGAGTCATCAAAGCGCGGCCGAACCGCTTCATCATGGATGTGGAGCTGGACAGCCGCACTGTGCGCTGCCACTGCCCGGCGGTATCGCGCATCGGCGGGCTGGATCTGAGCGGCCGGCCGTGCCTGGTGTCGGACAGCCATAACCCCCAGCGCAAGATGCCCCTGACCGTGGAGGCATTCTCGCTGGAACGGCCGGGCGAAGAAGCCAAGGAATGGATTGGCATAAACCAGAATGCCTCGAACCGCTATGTGGAGCATTTCCTGGCCCAGGGAGCCTTCGACACCATAACCGGGCCCGTCAGCGAGGTGCGCCGCGAAGTTCCCTGCGGCCGCTCGCGCCTGGATTTCCTGGTGAACGGCAACCTGTACCTGGAGGCCAAGACGCCCCTGGTGCAGATGCAGACCGCCGTGCCGGACTACGTGGGGCGGTTGCCCGAGACGCCCTTCGACTCCACCGAGCGGGCCCTTCGCCACATGCGCGAGCTGGCGGCCACCTTGGAGGATTGCGAGCGAGCCGCCATTCTATACTGCCTGTACTACGACAACTTCGGATTCCGGTTCTACCACGGCACCACCTACGACGAGGTGCTGGCCACGGTGGACGCCTGCCGCGAGGCGGGCCTGGAGCTGTGGCAGGCCGATTTCCGCATAACCCCCGAAACCGTGGAACTGCGCCGCTACTTCCCCCTGGAGAATTGGTAGGCGCTCAGCAGCACTACAGCACGTATTCGAACATGTCCAGGTCGATAGTTCCCAGGTCGTCGTAGTAGATGGGCCAGGGGCCGTGGTTGATGAAGCCCAGCTTGCCGTACAGGCCATGGGAGCGTACGTTGGTGACGAAGGTGTCCAGCTGCAGGGCCTTCAAGCCCTCGTCCCGGGCGTTCCGGATGGCGGCTTCCATAAGCCGGCTCGCGAAGCCCCGGCCATGGTAGGCCGGGCGCGTGGCGACGGAATGCACGATTCCCACCTCTTCCACCGGGGCATCAACCCGCCAGGGCACCTTCTCGTAGCCCGGGGCGCGCGTATGGTCCACCACCAGGGCGCAGGCGATGCACCCGTCGTCGGCGATGCCGATGAGCGTGCGGCCCTGCTCCACCGATTCCCGCAGGAACGCGTTGCTGGGATGCTCGTCGTGCTTCCACAGGATGTCGAAGTCGGTCCCCTGCATCTCGTCGATCATCGCGGCATAGAACCCCATGACCGCATCGAGGTCATCTGCCGTCGCCTTGCGTATGGCCAGTCCGTCCATGGCGCCCCTTTCGAATCGCATCGCTACCTACTATAGCGGGAAACGGCTTCAGGATGATGCGCCTGCTGCCGGTTGGAGGGAGTATTGATGTTTTATCAAGGCGGCCGGAAGCGCAATCTCGCCGCAGCAGATGAAGCCCCGATAGGGGAAATCGGGGGCATCCTGCACCGAACGCATTTCTCGCGTATCGGGAAAACGAAAGGCCACCCGGAAGGCGGCCTGAGGAATCTTGGTAGCTCCGACCGGATTCGAACCGGCGACCTCCGCCTTGAGAGGGCGGC
>CANOBU010000113.1 GCA_947564425.1 uncultured Eggerthellaceae bacterium | reverse complement strand
ATAGATTCTACGATACAGGCAATCTGGTCGACGAGGCATTCCTCGAGGCGCTTCGGCAGAAGCATCCTATCTATGACATGCTGTATCTCTGCCTCGCCCGGCGCTATGATGCCACGGTGTTCACGTTGGACCGCAAGTTGCAAGAGGCCTGCATCGCTGCCGGCGTGGATTGCGTCTGCACAGTGGATCTGTAACGTAAAGGCAAGGCGTCCTGCGCTTCCGATGAACATCGGGCGAGTTCCCGAAACATCCCTTTCCCCTGCGCCCATGATTGCTAGAATGGCAGAGGACAAGAGAAAGGGATGACATGGATTCGAATGCACTGAGAGCGAAAGCGAACGACCTGCGCGTCGACATCATCCGGATGATAGCGAAGGCCGGAAGCGGACATCCGGGCGGCTCGCTCTCGAGCGCCGACATCCTGTGCGCCCTGTATTTCGGGGGTGTGATGGACTTCGACCCCCGCGACCCCGAGAATCCCGACCGCGACCGCTTCATCCTGGCCAAGGGCCATGCGGCCCCGGCCCTGTACGCCGCCCTGGCCCATGCGGGCTTCTTCGCGCGCAGCGAGCTGGCTGGGCTGCGCAAGATGGGTTCGCGGCTGCAGGGGCATCCCGATTCCAACCTGGTGCCGGGCGTGGAGGTGTCTACGGGCTCTTTGGGCCAGGGCCTCTCCATCGCCTGCGGCATGGCTTGCGGCCTGCGCCTGGATGGCAATGACCATACCGTGTTCAGCCTGCTGGGCGATGGCGAATGCCAGGAAGGCCAAGTATGGGAGGCGGCCCTGTTCGCCGCTCATAACAAGCTGGATAACCTGGTGGCCATCATCGACCGCAACGAGCTGCAGATCGACGGCTGCACCGAGGAAGTGTGCGGCTTGGGCGACGTGGCCGGCAAGTTCCAGGCGTTCGGCTGGGACGTGCAGGAAGTGGACGGCCACGACATCGATGCCCTGGTGAAGGTGCTCATGCAGGCGAAGCAGGCCCATGGCAGCAAGCCGCATGCCATCGTGGCCCATACCGTGAAGGGCAAGGGCGTGTCGTTCATGGAAGGGGAGGCCGGCTGGCATGGCAAGGCCCCCGATGCCGCGCAGCTGGCACAGGCCCTGAAGGATTTGGGAGCGCCAGCAGGCGAGGCCTTCTGGGACGAAGGGGATGAGATAGACCTGGCTTCCGCTTTCGGCGCGCATGCCGCCGCGGAGCCGGCTCCGACCGCGCAGGCCCCGGTGGTGCGCCTGGCATCGGCCGAGGAAGCGGCGGTGAAGAAGGCTACCCGCGCCGCCTATGGCGCAACCTTGGCCCAGCTGGCCCGCGAGGGCATGCACGTGGTGGCCGTGGATGCCGACCTCACCGGTTCCACCACCACCAAGGCGTTCGCAGCCGCCGACCCCGCATTCGCTGACCGCCTGTTCAATGCGGGCATCGCCGAGCAGAACATGACCGATGTGGCAGCAGGCCTGTCCCTGACGGGCAATATAGCCTTCACCGGGTCATTCGCCGTGTTCGGAACGGGGCGCGCCTACGACCAGATACGCAACACGGTGTGCTACAGCAACCTGAACGTGAAGATCGCCCCCACCCATGCGGGCATCAGCGTGGGCCCCGATGGCGGCTCCCACCAGATGCTCGAGGATATCTCGCTCATGCGCGGCCTGCCGCACATGAAGGTGCTGGTGCCGGCCGATTACCCGGCTGCCTGCGCGGCTATCCGCCTGGCGGCGGAGACCCCCGGCCCCGTCTATGTGCGCATGGGGCGCGCTTCGGTGCCCTGCGTCTACGGCCAGGGCGTGCAGCTGCAGATGGGGCGTGCCTATACGCTGCGCTCCGGCGCCGATGTCACCATCGCCGCCTGCGGCGTCGAGGTGGAGCAAGCCCTGAAAGCGGCCGATACCCTGGCTGCCGAGGGCATCGAGGCCGAGGTCATCGACGTATTCTGCATCAAGCCCCTGGACAAGCGGGCCATCATGGATTCCGTGGGCCGCACCGGCTGCATCGTCACCGCAGAGGAGCACGGCATCTACGGCGGCCTGGGTTCGGCTGTGGCGGAGCTGCTGGCGGCCGAGGGCCCGGCCCCCCAGGAGTTCGTGGCCATGGACGACCGCTTCGGCAAATCGGGCGCCTACGAGGAGCTCTCCGCTTATTTCAAGATGGATGCCGCCGCCATTGTCGAAGCTGTGAAGAGGGTTTTGGCCCGTCGATAGTCTGATAAAATCAATAGGTCTCAGTACCTACTGTCTATTCGAACGGAGCATTCTGTGACACCAGCCACCAACCGTGGTGCGAGGTATGATTACAACCGGGGCAGGACCGCTGCCCCGATACGCCAGGCTTCGGACCTCTCGGCAGCCCTGCCGTCCCTCGGAGTCGACGACATCCCCCTTCAGGGGAACCCCGTCATCACATTCGACCACGTATCGAAGGTCTATCCGGCCCAGCCGAACCGCCCGGCCCTGGATAACATCTCGCTCGAGATCTACCCCGGCGAGTTCGTATTCCTGGTGGGCCATTCGGGATCGGGTAAATCCACTATGATCCGCCTGATCATCCGCGAGCTGCGCCCGAGTTCGGGCACCATCGTCATCGCGAACGAGGACCTGGGCTCCATGCGCAACTGGCGCGTGCCGTATCTGCGCCGCAACATCGGCTGCGTGTTCCAGGACTTCAAGCTGCTGCCGAACAAGA
>CANOBU010000112.1 GCA_947564425.1 uncultured Eggerthellaceae bacterium | reverse complement strand
GCCGCCCGGCACGGCAGCCGGGCGGCCGCGCCCGGCGGGACAGCCGCATTCCAAGGGGTGCCTGCGCAGCGGAAGCGGCACAAGGCCCTGTGGATCGCCGGCATCGTCCTGGCCGTGCTGCTGGCCGCCTACCTGGTATTCGCCTTCCTCCTGGATTCCCGGCTTGCCATGAACAGCAGCAGCACCGATCAGGAGATGGACGCAGCTTTGGCGGCCGCCGGCTTCAACGAGCCCTTCTACACGCTGATCCTGGGATCGGATTCCCGCGAGGACAGCGGGACCTCCGCCCGGGCGGACGAACGCGGCGCGAACGAGCGTTCCGATGTGATGATACTCGCCCGTATCGATGCCGCCAAGCGGCAGGCCACCTTGGTGTCCATTCCCCGCGATACCCCCTATTTCCTGGAGAGCGGCGATGTGGTGAAGATAAACGAGACCTATAACATCGAAGGCGCCGCAGCCTCCGTGAAGGCGGTTTCGGAGGTGACCGGCGTCCCCATAAGCCATTATGCCGAGGTGCGCTTCTCGGACGTGCAGGCTATCGTCGATATCCTGGGTGGTGTGACGGTGGATGTGCCCATAACGCTGTCCTATACCGATGCGCTGACGGGCCAGGGGGTCACCCTGCAGCCGGGTACCCAGAAGCTGGACGGCCAGCAGGCCCAGATATTCGCTCGGGCCCGCCATGAATACGGCGGCAACCAGGATGCGCGCCGCCAAGAGTCGGTGCGCTCGCTCCTGCAGGCTATAGCCAAGGAGACCCTGAGCCAGCCGATTACCGAGATGCCCGGCACCGTATTGGATATAGCCGAGCATATCGGCACCGATATGCGCACGGCCGATCTGCTGGGCCTTGCGACGGCCTATGGGCTGGGTGGGGGCGACTTCACGCTGTACAGCTGCACGGGCCCCACCGATGGGGACCTGAACATATACGGCAACGGACTGTGGTTCTGCTATGATAACCCTGAAGGATGGAGCCGCCTGATGGCGGTGGTCGATGCGGGGGACGATCCCTCGGGCATCGATCCGAACGGATGATAGGACGAGAGTGAGGATACGCATGAATGCTACGAAGACGATGGCGCGTCTGGCGGGGGTTCTCCTCGCCGTGCTGGGGCTGGCCCTGATGCTCGTGCTGGCCGGCTGCTCCCAGCCGCAGCAGCCCCAGAAGGAATCGCTGAGCGCCGCCAACGACACCATGGCGAGCGCCGCGGAGACGGAGCCCTTCTATGTGCTGCTGGTGGGCAACGACTCCCGCGAGGGCACCATCGAGATCGACAAGGCCGAATACGCCGACGGCAAGGGCCGCTCCGACACCTGCATGCTGGTCTACGTGGATCCGGTCGATTACCACGTGGCCCTTATCACGGTGCCCCGCGACACCACTTGCTTCGGCGATGACGGCGGTAAGATGAAGTTCAACGACAAGTACTACGTGGACGGCATGGACGGCGCGGTTGCGGCCGTGGAGGAGCTGACGGGCGTGAAGGTGAAATATACCTTCGATATCGGCTTCGTTGACTTCGAGGAGTTCATCAACGAGATCGACGGCATCACCGCGAACGTGCCCATCGATATGTGGCTGCAGGATATCGTGTCCGGCGAGCAGGTTACCCTTTCGGCCGGCGAGCAGCATCTGGAAGGCGCCGAAGCTCTGGTGCTGGCCCGTGTGCGCAAGCTCTACGGCGACAATCTGGACGCATGCCGCCAGATCCAGGACCGTGCCATCGTGCAGGGCCTGATCGAGCGTGTGGCCAACGACCCCTCCCAGGCCGATGCCTGCATCGCGGCGCTGTACCTGTTCGCCGATACCGACATGCCCAAGGAGAACCTGACCAACCTGGTGGACAGCTTCTGCGAGAACGCCGATAAGCTCACCATCGTCTCCGGCACCGGCCCCTATGCCGGCGGCATCGATGGCGACGTGAACCTGTGGCTGGCCTATCGCGACGAGGATGCCTGGCATAGCATCATCGACGTCGTGGAGGCCGGCGGCGATCCCACCACCGTGGTGCCCCTGCCCTCCGTGTATGCCAAATAGGCTTCAGGCAGACTGCCCGCGCCGCTATGCGTAACCGCATGGCGGCGCGGCTCTGCATCTTAAGAGCCCCTGCAGAGGGGATTCCCTGAAAGAACGGATGAGCTTTGTTCCAGACCTTGGCAACCATACTGCGCGATAACTGGGAGTGGCGCAAGCAGATCATGCGCTTGGCCGTCTTCGATTTGGTGAAGAAATCCCGCGGCGCTGTGCTCAGCTGGGCGTGGTTCCTGATCAAGCCGGCCATGTATATCTTCTGCTTCTGGTTCGCCATCGAGGTGGGGCTGCGTGCGGGCAATGCGGGGGGCGGCCCCGATGCGCCCCCTTATATCCTTTGGCTCTCGGCGGGTATAATCCCCTGGTTTTTCATGAAGGACATGCTGGGCGGCGGCGTGAACGTGCTCAAGCGCTATTCGTATCTGGTGAACAAGGTGAAGTTCCCCCTCAGCGGCATCTCCACGATATTCACGACATCGTCGATGCTCGTAGAGCTCATGCTGATCGCCGCCCTCTTCGTGATCTATTTCGTATGCGGCCAGCAGCCGAACATCTATCTTCTGCAGGTGCCGCTCCTGCTCGTGATGATGTACATGTTCTGGGATATGGCCTCTATCATGTTCTCCCAGCTCTCTGCCATATCCCAGAGATCGGAAGAGCGTCGTGTAGGGAAAGAGTGTAGATCTCGGTGG
>CANOBU010000111.1 GCA_947564425.1 uncultured Eggerthellaceae bacterium | reverse complement strand
ATCATACCAGCGGCGCCTTCGGAAGGCCACGAACAAACGATGTTTTTCGGGCAACCCGACCTGTGTCATGCGAAAGGTATCGGGGTGGTTGCAGAACGGTAGCGGGCCGAATCCGCAGATAGGGGCTGTTACAATGGGGCTATGGTTGAACTGAAAGTGCTGACACTCATCGTTATGAACCCGGGCAATCCCTCCTTCCTGGTGCTGGAGCCCTTGGAAGGCCGCGCCTTCGAGGGGAAGTCGCGCGTGGTGCCCATCTGCATCGGCACCCACGAGGCCATGGGGCTGGGGGCGGTGCTCGAGGATATGCGCTTCAACCGGCCTACCACCCACGACCTCATGATGGATGCCCTGACCAATCTGGACGCGCGGATCGATTCTGTGCTGATACACGACGTGAAGGACGGCACCTTCTTCGCCCAGCTGGTGCTGGCCCAGCACGACCGCCTGATAACCCTGGACGCGCGGCCGTCCGACGCCATTTCGCTGGCCCTGCGCCAAGAAGCTCCCATCTATATAGAAGAGGGTGTGCTGGAACACGCCTCGTTCCCCTACCTGATTCGGGAGCCGGTCGACGAAGAGCAAGTGGTGAACGATTTCAAGGATTTCCTGAACAACGTATCGCCGGAGGATTTCGCCTAGCGTCGGCGCACGCGCAGGTTGCGGCAGCCTGATCGTCGCAACCAGGCCCTTCCCGGTATCAGATACGCAGCGGTCCTAGCCGATCCAACGGCGCTCGGCAGCTATGGTGCTGGGCTCGTTGTGGCCCGGCAGCACCAGGGTGTCCGGCGGCAGCTGGGCCAGGCGCCGCAGGGATTCCTGCATGGCCGCCGGGTCGCCGCCGGCGAAGTCGGTGCGGCCGTGGGTGCCGCGGAACAGCGTATCGCCCGACACCAGAATGGGGCGGCCGCCCCCTTCGCCGCCGTCGAGGAACAGGCAGATGCCACCGGGGGTATGACCCGGGGTCTCCACCACCTGCCAACGACCACCGGCTGCTTCCAGGATATCGCCGTCATGCAGCGCCACATCCACGGGGCACGGGTCGAAGGGCTGATGGGATGAGCCCAGGATAGCATCGCCGCAGATCACCGGTGCATCCACCGCGCCGGCAGCCACCGGGGCGCCGGTGGCGTCGCGCAGGGCCTTTGCCGCTCCCACGTGGTCCCAGTGGCAGTGGGTCAGCACGATGGCATCGACCTTGCGGTCGCCGATGGCCTGCAGGATGCGCTCGGGCTCGCTGCCCGGGTCCACCACCAGCAGCCCCCCATCGCCGCCGATCAGATACACGTTGTTCTGGATAGGGCCCACCACCAGCGCTTCCACCGGCAGGCAGGGCTCTTCGCGCCTAGCTTCCACAGTCTCTCCTTCGATCTCCGCTTCCTCGGATGGCATCGCGGGTAACATGCCCTACCTGCGCGATCCCACGTATTCGCCGGGGAACATGCGGCGGGCCTCGAACACGCCGTCCACCTCCATGACGCGCCGCAGGATATCATCCACATGGCTCACGTCGGACAGCTGGAACAGGAAGCGCATGCGCACGATACCGTCGCGCTCGGTGGTAGACGAGGCGCTCACCACGTTCACGCCCTCTTCGGCCAGGGCCGCCGTTACATCGCGCAGCAGGTTCATGCGGTCCAGGGCCTCGATGTGGGTCTCCACGCGGAAAGTGGCCTCTTGGCTGGCGGCCTGCTCCCACTCAACCTCGATGATGCGTTCCGGCTCGCGCTTCAGGTCGGTGGCGTTGGGGCAATCGGCGCGGTGCACGCTCACGCCGCGCCCGCGCGTGACGAAGCCGATGATGGGATCGCCCATCACGGGGTTGCAGCAACGCGACAGGCGCACCAGCACATCGTCGAGCCCCTTCACCACCACGCCGGTGGAGCTGTGGGTCTCGTGGCGCTTGGGGCGCTGCACGCTGGTGACCATGGGCGGCATCTTGCCCGTGGACATGGCCGAGGCCCCGATGCGCGGCTTGCCGGCCTCTTCGTTGCCGCGGTCCACCAGCAGCTTCAGCAGGCGGTTGGCCACATGCTGGGCGCTCTCGGTGCCGGTGCCGATGGCCACCAGCATGTCGTCCTGCTCCTTGTAGCCCAGGTGCTCCGCCACCGATTTCAGCGCGCGCGTGGCCTGGGCGTTCGATATGCCCAGCCCGTGCTTGCGCATCTCGCGGCCCAGACGCTCGTGACCTTCCTGCAAATCGTCGCTGCGGGTCATCTTCGCGAAGTAGCTGCGGATCTTCGTGCGGGCGCTGGGGGTTTTCACGAAGCTCAGCCAGTTGCGCGACGGCGTGGCGCTCTTCTGGGTGAGGATCTCTACCCGGTCGCCCATCTGCAGGCTGTAGGTGAGGGGCACGATCTTGCCGTTCACCTTGGCGCCCACGCAGTGGTTGCCCACCTCGGTGTGGATGGAATAGGCGAAATCCACCGGCGTAGAGCCGGCCCGCAGCGATTTCGCCTCGCCCGTGGGCGTGAACACGAACACCTCGGACTCGTCCAGGTCCACCTTCAGGTCCTTCAGGAACTCGCGGGAATCCTGGGTCTCGTCGGACCAGTCGACCATCTGGCGCAGCCAGGCCAGCTGGCTCTCGAAGTCGGCGTCCTTGGCGCTGCTGCGACCCCCGCTCTCCTTGTACAGCCAGTGGGCGGCCACGCCGAACTCGCTCTTCTGGTGCATTTCCTCGGTGCGGATCTGCACCTCCAACGGGCGGCCCGTGGGGCCGATGACCGTGGTGTGCAGGCTCTGGTACATGTTGTACTTGGGCATGGCGATGTAGTCTTTGAAGCGGCCGGGCATGGGATGCCAGATGGTGTGCACCGCGCCCAGGGCCGAGTAGCAATCCTTCACCGTGGGCACGATCA
>CANOBU010000110.1 GCA_947564425.1 uncultured Eggerthellaceae bacterium | reverse complement strand
CTGGCGGAGGCCCTGGAGGGGGCGGCCCTGGTGCTGGTCGTCACCCCGTCGAAGGCGATGCGGGCCACCGCCGAGGCGCTCGGCCGGGCCGGGCTGGGCGGCGATGTGCCGGTGGTGCTGTGCATGAAGGGCGTCGAGGGGGGCACCGGCCTGGTGCCGGTGCAGGTATTCGGCGAGGTGCTGGGCAACCTGCGGCGCCTGGCCTGCCTGTCGGGGCCCAACCATGCCGAGGAGGTGGTGGCCGGGCTGCCCGCGGGCACCGTTGCGGCCAGTTCCTCGGCTGCCTGCGCCCGGGC
This sequence comes from uncultured Eggerthellaceae bacterium, assembly GCA_947564425.1. Classification (GTDB taxonomy): domain Bacteria; phylum Actinomycetota; class Coriobacteriia; order Coriobacteriales; family Eggerthellaceae; genus UBA9715. The sequence continues at coordinate 2,730 of CANOBU010000110.1, read as the reverse complement.
GGTCCAGGAAGCGCTGGGGTCGCCTGCGCTGCGCATCTACACCAGCACAGACACCATAGGGGTCGAGCTGTGCGCGGCTGCCAAGAACGTGGTGGCCATCGCCGTGGGGCTCTCCTACGGCTTGGGCTACGGCGACAACACCGCCGCCATGATAATGACCCGCGGCCAGGCCGAGATGGGCCGCTTGGTGGAGGCCTGCGGCGGCGATGCGCTGACCTGCATGGGCCTTGCGGGCACCGGCGACCTCATAGCCACCTGCATGTCGCGCCATTCCCGCAACCGATCGTTCGGGGAGGCCCTGGCCCGCGGCGAGGACCTCGCCTCCTACGAGCAGCGGCGCCACATGGTGGTGGAGGGGGCCCAGGCCTGCCGCTCGCTCATGGAGCTGTCGCGCCGCCGCGGGGTCGAGCTTCCCTTGGCCGCAGCCGTCGAGGCCGTGGTATGGGAGGGGTTGGCGCCGGCGGAGGCGAGCCGCCGCCTTCAGGGGCGCTCCCCCAAGCCGGAGTTCTACTGAGGCGCGCCGTCCGGCGCCCGCAATCCCATCGGAGGGCCCGCCGCCGGGACCCATGGCCTATACTGGGCCCATGGCCGATTCCATCACCCATTTCACCTACGCCACCACCTACGGCCCTGTCACGATAGAGGCCACGCCGCGGGGCCTGTCGCGCACGGCCTTCAGCCGGACGCGCCTGGCCGGGGCCTATGCGGCAAGCTCCCTGACCAATCGGGCGGCTTCGCAGCTCCAGGAATACCTGGCCGGCAAGCGGTTGGCCTTCGACCTGCCCTTCGATATGGGCGGAACGCCGTTCCAACAGCAGGTATGGGCCGCCGTCGCGGATATCCCCTATGGCGCCACCGCGACGGCCAGCGAGCTTGCGCAGCGCCTGGGGCGCCCCGGCGCCCATCGGTCGGTGGGGGCGGCCCTGCGCCAGGGGCCGCTGGTTCCCTTCATCCCTTTGCATCGCGTGCCCACGGCTGCTGCGGATACCTTCCATGAGCGCCTGTACGAGGGCCTGCTGAAGCTCGAGCAGCGCTATCGGCCCTGCTAGCCGCCAACCCGTGACCTCCTGCAGCCGAGCCGGCGCCCGGGGGCACCCGTTACCGCAGGCCCAGGGCGCGCATCCGCGTTTTGCGCTAGAATGGCGGGGAATCCATCGGACGTTTCGGAGGTCCCATGTTCAAGCCAGTGGCCATAGCCCCATCCATCCTCTCGGCCGACTTCATGAACCTCGGCCGCGATATCGCCCTTATAGAGGAAGCCGGCGCCGGATACGTGCATGTCGATGTGATGGACGGCCATTTCGTGCCCAATATAACCATAGGGGTGCCCCATGTGCGGCAGCTCCATGGCCTGGCATCCATCCCCCTCGATGTGCATCTCATGGTGTCGAATCCCCTTGAGGAGCTCCCCTGGTTCATCCAGGCCGGCGCCGATGTGCTCACCGTGCATGCCGAGAGCCTGCAGGGCCAATGGCTGAACCGCGCTGTGGAGCTCATCCACGAAGGAGGCGCCCGGGCCTGCGTGGCCTGCAAGCCCCATACGCCGCTCTCGGCCCTGCAACCCGTTATCGCCGAGCTCGATATGGCCCTTATCATGTCCGTCGAGCCGGGGTTCTCGGGTCAGAGCTACATCGAGGGCAGCGAGCAGCGCGTGGCCGAGGTCGCAGCCATGGCCCGGGCTGCCGGCAACGACGGCATGCTTATCGAGGTCGACGGCGGCATCGGCGAGGAGACGGTCGGGCGCGTGTGCGCCGCCGGCGCCGATGTGATCGTGTGCGGCAACGCCGTCTTCGGCGCCGCCGACCCGGCCGGGGCTCTGGCGGCCATCGCGCGCCGGGGCGATGCGGCCCGGTTGGCGGCTTTGGCAGAAGGCGGCTGCTGACCATGGAATCGGCCCTTCCGGAATCGTATATCTACCTCGATTGGGCTGCCACGGCGCCCCTTTCCGCCGCCGCCCGGGAGGCGCTCGAGCCCTATCTGCAGGCGGGCACGGGAAGCCTTGCCTTCAACATGAACGCCAACTCGCTGCACCGTCCCGGGCGCCAGGCATTCGCCGCCTTGGAGGATGCGCGCCGGTCCATCGCATCGCAGCTGGGCGCCCGGCGCCCCAGCGAGATCCTGTTCACATCGGGTGCCACCGAAGCCGACAACGCCGCCCTGCTGGGCATCGCCCGGGCGGCCCGGGAGCGCCATCCGCGCCGCAGCGAAGCGGGTTTCAGGCCGAAGGTGATCGTATCGGCCATCGAGCACGATGCCGTGCTGGCCCCGGCGGCCCGTCTGGCCCGGGAGGGCTTCGAGGTGGTGCGCGTGGCTCCCGACCGCGGCGGCTTCATCGCCGAAGGGGCGCTGGAAAAGGCACTGGACGATGCGACGGTGCTGGTGTCGGTGCAGATGGCCAACAGCGAGGTGGGCTCCGTCCAACCGGTGGATGCGCTGGCCCGCCTGAGCCACGGGGCGGGGGCGCTCTTCCATACCGATGCGACCCAGGCTCTGGGGAAGGTCCCCATCGACCTGGATGCCCTGGGGGCAGACGCAGCCTCCTTCAGTGCCCACAAGATCGGGGCGCCCAAGGGGGTGGGCGCCCTGTATCTGAGGGCCCGCACGCCGTTCCAGCCGCAGATGCTGGGGGGCGGCCAGGAGGACGGGCGCCGCTCCACCACCCAGAACGTCGCCGGTGCGGCCGCCTTCGCCGCAGCCGTGGCCCAGGCCGTGGCAACCCAGCCGGCCGAG
>CANOBU010000109.1 GCA_947564425.1 uncultured Eggerthellaceae bacterium | reverse complement strand
CCCTGGCTGCAGCCGGCCAGGGCTGCGGCCCCCAGGGCCAGCACCGCTGCCAGGGCCAGGGCCAAGCCCCGGCGGCGCGGCGCGTTCTTTGCGGTAACGGTTCTTCTGCTCATCGTTTCTCCTGTTCGGTCGCTTCGGTGAAATTATCCCTCATCTGCCGCAGCGTGCGGCAGGTTACGGCGAGGTCCTGCGGGTCGATACCCTGCATCTGCACGGCCTGCAGCTCGGCGGAGATCCGGGTGAAATCCCCCTCCAGCCGACGGCCGGCGGCCGTCAGACGCACCTCGGTCACGCGGCGGTCGGCGGCGCTCTTCCCGGTCTCCACGTAGCCCGCTGCGGCCAGCTTGCGCACCAGGCTGGTCACGGTGGAGGGGTCGCGCCCGATGGCGGAGGCAAGCTCCTGCATCGATACCGGGCCGTCGGCGAAGAGCTTCGACAGGATGTCTCCATGGGAGGTGGCGATGCCCTGCAGGCCGCATCGTGCCAGCTGCTGCAGGATGAACCCGTTGGCAGCCGCCAACGTGCGCGAGAGGCTGCTGACGAACCCTATGCGCTCGGCGTCGGCAGGGGCGGGGGTTGCGCTGCGGCCGCCGTTTCCGGCTGCATCCGCCTTTCCCGGCCGGGCCGCGCCGCCATGCAGGGTGCGGTCCGCGGACGTCATGCCTTCTCCACCACGGCGCCGGCGGGACATGCGTTGTGGCAGTTGCCGCACTCGTCGCAGCGCTCGCCCAGGATGCGGTAGGGCTGCCCGGGCACGATGGCCTTGTGGGTGCAGGCATCGGCGCAGGCGCCGCAGCCGATGCAGTCGTCGGTTATATGGAAGCCCGGCTGGAAGTGGGGCATGTTCTGGTCGTCCCACGTGCAGGGGGCCTGGGTGTGCTCGCCGCAGACGGAGAGCTTGCCGCCCTCGACCATCTGGCGGTAGAACGGCTTGCCGCTCATGGTGCGCAGGTACAGCCCCTCGCCGTCGCAGGCGAAGAAATGGGCTATGCGCGAATCCACGCCTCCCCGGTCGTCCAGCGTGGCGAAGCTGCAGCAGCCGACGGTCTCGAACAGCCCGTAGACCTCTTCGATGGATGGCATTGCGGTTCCCCTTTCCCTCGGATTGTCGGCGGCTTCATCTGCTGATCGTCGCTGCGTCCCGATTGCAGCCGCAATAATACTTGGATATCAAAGTAATGTCAACTCGGAGGCGGGCGGGTTCCACGGGGAAGGGGAAGGGGAAGGGGGAGATGAAAGGGAACGGAAGGAAGAGGGAAGGGACCGAGGACGGAAAGGAACCGGGCAAGGCGGCAACGCGGGCGTGTACGGAGCCGCGCCCGGCATCGGTGCCCTCACGCCAGAATGTCCGCGGCCTTGATGGCCTCGATGACGCCCCGGTCCGCGGGCAGCCATGCGACGGAGTCGATGTCGCGTGCCCCCAGCCAGCGCGCATCGCTGTGCTCCAGCAGGTGGAATCCGCCCGGCGCCAGCCGGCAGACATAGCAGCTCAGCTCCAGGCTGAAGTCATCGTAATCGTGCTGCACCGTCACCAGATGGCGCTCTATCGCGATGGCGGCATCGAGCTCCTCGCGGATCTCGCGGTGCAGGGCCTGCCGCGGTGCCTCGCCCGGCTCCACCTTCCCGCCGGGAAACTCCCAGCCGCCCGCCAGCGGCCCGTAGCTGCGCTGGGTGGCCAGCACCCGCCCCTCCTGCAGGATGACCGCCCCCACCACTTCGAGCTTCTTCGCCATGGGATGCCCCCTTCAGCGGCTCTCCGCGCCATCGGCGTCTTCGGGCAGCGGCTTCATGCGCGACAGGGCGAGCGAGGCCAAAAGCGGCATGAGGAATACCGTTATGCCGCCGGCCGCCACCAGCACCGAGGCGGTATCGGCCGACATGGCGCCGGCCCCGACGGCGATGCTGGTCACCGCCACGATGAGGGGCAGCGCCGTGGTGCAGTACAGGGCCACGGTGGCGCGGCGCGGGCCGTCCATCCAGCGGGTCTCGGGGTTCAGCCGCAGGCTGACGAAGACGGGCAGCCCCCGCACCGCCAGCAGCAGCGCCACGAAAGCAAGAAGTATCAGCGGGTCGCGCGCTACGGCGGCCGGGTTCACGCCCATGCCGCTGACGATGAAGAACAGCGGTATGAAGAAGCCGTAGCCGATGCCCTTCAGCTTATGCTCCAGCCCCTCGTCGCCCCCGGGAAGTATGAAGCGCAGGGCGAAGCCGGCGGCGAAGGAACCAAGCACGATATCGAGGTCGAACAGGGCCGACACGGCCACGAGCCCCACCAGCAGCACCATGACGCCGCGGACGGTCATCTGGGAGTTCGTGTCGGCATTGCGGCTGACGAAGCCAGTGAGCCGCGCCCCCTTCTGCCACAGCCGCCGCGGCACGATGGCCGCCAGCACGGCGATGGCCGCGAAGGCCAGCAATATGGCCAACGTGAGCCACGTCTTGCGGGTGGACAGTACGATGGCTATGGCGATGACGGGGCATATCTCGCCCCAGGTACCATAGGCCAGGATGGATTCGCCCAGGCGGCCGCCGAACAGGCCGCGGTCCTGCAGGATGGGGATCAGGGTGCCGAAGGCGGTGGTGGTAAGGGCGATGGATACGGCCATCCATTCGATGAAATCGCTGTGGAGGGCCGGGAACGCCGCGGTGATGGCGATGGCCAGGCCGAAGGTGACCAGCCAGGTGAGAAAGCCGAAGCGACCCTGGCGCCCGGCCAGCTTCCTGGGGTCGATCTCATAGCCGGCCAGCAGGAAGAGGAAGCCCAGGCCCAGGTCGGAGAAGAGGGATACCGCCAGGTCGTCCTGGGCCCAGCCCAGCACGTTGGGTCCCAGCACCATGCCGGCTACCAGCAGGAACACCGTCTCGGGGATGAGCTTCTTCGGGATGAGCGCGGCGATGACCGGGCAGATGAACGCCGCTGTCGCGATTATGAAGAGTGTTACGAGCTCTCTTTCCATCCGCATCCTGCCGTCCGGGGTATCTGTGCGCTCCCAGTATATCGGGAAAGCAGGCCGTCCCGTCCGCGGCGCGGCGGATGTATACGGGTTGTTCCGTTGCTAGGCGGAGCCATGGTGCGCGCCGTGCCCGTGCCCGGCGCCATGGCCCGCGCCCTGGCCGGCACCC
>CANOBU010000108.1 GCA_947564425.1 uncultured Eggerthellaceae bacterium | reverse complement strand
TCGCCGCCCAGTCCATCGGCGAGCCCGGCACCCAGCTGACCATGCGCACCTTCCATACCGGCGGCGTGGCCGGCGACGACATCACCCACGGCCTGCCCCGCGTGCAGGAGCTCTTCGAGGCCCGCAAGCCCAAGGGCCTGGCCGTGCTGTCCGAGATAGCCGGCACCCTGCAGATATCCGGCGACAAGCAGCAGAAGATTCTGACGGTGCACGACCAGGAGGGCAACATCCGCGAATACGCCGTTTCCGCCCGCGCCCAGATGCAGCCCGGGGTGGAGGACGGCTGCCAGGTGGCCGTGGGCCAGCAGCTGACCAAGGGTTCCGTGAATCCGCACGACCTGCTGCACCTGACGGACCCCAACACCACGCTGCGCTACATCGTGTCGCAGGTCCAGGGCGTGTACGTATCCCAGGGCGTGGACATCAACGACAAGCACATCGAGGTAATCGCCCGCCAGATGCTGCGGAAGGTCACCGTGCTGGATTCCGGCGACTCCGACTACCTGCCGGGCCGCCAGGTGAACCGCTACGAGTTCCAGGACACCGCCAACGAGCTGATCGCCGACGGCAAGCGGCCGCCGGTGGGCCAGCCGCTGCTGCTGGGCATCACCAAGGCGTCCCTGGCCACCGATTCCTGGATGTCGGCCGCTTCCTTCCAGGAGACCACCAAGGTGCTGACCGATGCCGCCATCGAGGGCAAGACCGACAACCTGAACGGCCTGAAGGAGAACGTCATCATAGGCAAGCCCATCCCCGCGGGCACCGGTCTGAAGCGCTATCGCAACGTGAAGCTGACCTACAAGGGCGAGCCGGTCGAGATGAGCGAGTCCGACGCGCTGCCCGATTTCGCACCCGATGTGCTGCGCGACATCGAGGACACGCTGCCCCAGCCCCAGGATTGGTCGCTCGACGGCGACGGCTACCTGAACATGGGCGGCGGCTCCTACGGCAGCTTCTACAACGGGCTTTCGCTGGGCCATCGGGCCAACATGCTGTCCGACGAAGATGCGCGCCTGTACATATACGACGACCTGGGCGTGTCCCAGCGCTGGGCCAACAAGTTCAGCGAGGCCGGCATCGAGACCGTCGCCGACCTGCTGGGCCACACCGAGGACGACCTGCTGCGCATCGAGGGTATCGGCGCCAAGGCCATCGAGGAACTGAAGGCCGGCCTGGAGGAGCGCGACCTGATGAGCGTGATCGAGGACGACCTGGCCGCCAGCAACGACGACATGAGCCAGCTGCTCGACATGGTGTTCTCGCCCGACGACCATATCCTGATCGGCGGCGACGAGCCGCCCAGCTTCAGCAACGACGGCGAGGATATGCTGGGCGAGGCCCTGCCCCCGCGCTCGTACCAGCGCAACCTGGAAGAGCTCGATGCGCTCCTGGGCTCCATGGATTCGCTCGGCTTCGGCCTTACCAGCGCCGAGGAGGAGCAGGCCTCCAATGCCGCCCAGAACGAGGGCGACGGGGAGTAGCCCCCGGTACGATCCTGGAAAGCCGTCCCGCTGTTGGGGCGGCTTTCCGCTATTCCGGTGAAAGAAGGTCCCGATGACGCAGAAGTTCATCATAGACGGCGAGGCGCCCGCTTCGCAGATCGGCGCGACGCTGGAGGCCCTGGCGGCCACCATCGCCGACCGCCGCGGGGCGGGGGAGGAAAGCTACACCTACCGCCTGCTGAACGGCAGGCCCGATACCCTGCTGAAGAAGGTCATGGAAGAGGCGGGCGAGGTGGCCCTTGCCGCCAAGGATGCCGATGGCCTCGGCGATGCCCTTGCCCGGCACCGGAAGATGCCGGACGTTCCCGCGGGGCGCATCGATAACCTGCAGGCCCGGTACGGGGCGGCCCTGGACCATCTGCGCTACGAGGCGGCCGACGAGCTGTACCACCTGCTGGTGCTGCTGGAGCGCTACGGCATCGGCTTGGACGAGCTGGCTGCCGAGCTGAATACCCGCATGGAAGAGGGGGAGCGTCCCCGCGGGGGCGCGGTCCTGAAGCCCGAGCACGTGAATCGAGGTTAGCCATGGCACGCCTTTTCGGAACCGACGGGGTGCGGGGCGTGGCCAACAGGGAGCTCACCTGTCGCACGGCCTACCTGCTGGGCCAGGCTGCGGCCGTGTTCCTGGGGCCGCGTATCGTGATAGGCCGCGACACGCGCATATCCGGCCCCATGCTGGAGGCCGCCGCCGCCGCGGGCATCATGAGCGCCGGCGGCACGGCCCTGCAGGCCGGCATCATCCCCACGCCGGGCGTGGCCCTGCTGGTGCGCACCCTGGAAGCCGACGGCGGCCTGGTGATATCGGCCTCCCATAATCCGCCGGAGTACAACGGCATAAAGCTGTTCGACGGCGAGGGCTTCAAGCTGCCCGACGCCGTGGAGGACCGCATCGAGCGGTTCATCGCCGCCGGGGGGCTGGAGGGCGGCGCTGCGGTGCCTGAGGGCGCTGCGGGATTGGCGGCGGGCGATGCCGCCGGCTGCACGCGGGCGGTGCCCGATGCCCTGGAAACCTATATCCGCCATGCGGTTGACAGCGTGCGCTGCCAGGGCATCGACTTGGGCGGCCTGCACATCGCCCTGGACACGGGCCACGGGGCCGCCAGCCTGACCAGCCCCGAGGCCTTCCGGCGCCTGGGGGCCCGCGTGACGGTGATAAACGACAGCTTCGACGGCACCGACATAAACGTGGGCTGCGGATCCACCCACCTGGGGCCCCTGAAGCAACTGCTGGCGGATTGCGGGGCCGACCTCGGCATCGCCCACGATGGCGACGCCGACCGCGTGATGGCCGTGGCCCCCGACGGTTGCGAGCTCGACGGCGATTTCATGGCCGCCACCCTGGCCATCGACATGAAGCAGCGCGGCGTGCTGCCGGGAGATACCGTAGTGGGCACCGTGATGTGCAACCTGGGGTTCACGGAGGCCATGCGCAAGGCGGGCATCGAGGTGGTGCAGACGGCCGTGGGCGACCGCTACGTGCTCGAGGAGATGCGGGCGCACGGCTTTGCCCTGGGTGGCGAGCAGTCGGGCCATATGATCATGCTGGGCTACAACTCCACCGGCGACGGCCTGATGACGGCCTGCCAGTACCTGGCCGCCCTGAAGCGGCGCCCCGACGGCATCGCCGGCGCCGCCGATGTGATGGAGCGCTTCCCGCAGGTGCTCATCAATGTGAAGGTGGCCGATAAGCATGCCGTGGCCGGCAACGCCGCCGTGGCCGAGGCCGTCGCGGCCGCCGAGGAGCGCCTGGGCGACCAGGGCCGGGTACTGCTGCGCCCCAGCGGCACGGAGCCCCTGGTACGCGTGATGGTGGAAGCCCGCACCGCCGATCAGGCCACGGAAGCCGCCGAAGCCATAGCCGCCGTCGTACGCGAGCAACTGGGGGCCTAGCGTCCTGCGGGCGCGGGTCGGGAGGGCCGGGCGGCGTTCAGTCGCTCAAACAGTCCTCGCCTTCGGCTGCGG
>CANOBU010000107.1 GCA_947564425.1 uncultured Eggerthellaceae bacterium | reverse complement strand
CCTCGCGCATGGTCTCGGGCGGACAGGGGCTGCCGGCCATGATGCCCGTGCGCATATGTGACAGGTCGAAGCTGTCGAAATCCGGATGGTTCAGCTCGGCGATGAACATGGTGGGCACGCCGTACACCGCCGTCCCCTTCTCCTTATGCAGCGCCTGCAGCACCAGCCCGGCATCGAAGTCCTCCACGATGAGCATGGTGGAGCGATGGGTCAGGTTGGCCATAACGCCCAGCACGCAGCCGAAGCAGTGGAAGAACGGCACCGGCAGGCACACGCGGTCGGCCGGGGTGAGCTTCTGGCCCTCGCCGATGTAGAAGCCGTTGTTCAGGATGTTGCGATGGGTCAGCATGACGCCCTTGGGGAAACCGGTGGTGCCGCTGGTGTACTGCATCATGACCACATCGTTGTTGTCGAACTGGCCCTGGGCCCATTCCAAGTCGCTGTCGGGGCGATGCTGGCCCAGCAGCAGCAGCTCCGGCACGCTGTAGAAGCCGCGGTGCTTCTCGGGGCCCATGTATATGAGGTTCTTCAGGCACGGGTAGGTCTCGCTGACCAGGAAGCCGCGCTGCTGCTCCAGCGATTCGGGTACCAGGTCGCGGATAATCTGCAGGTAATCCACATCGCGGTAGGCATCGATCACGCACAGGGCCTTCATGTCGGACTGCTTCAGCACGTAGTCGAGCTCGTGGCTCTTGTACACGGGGTTCACGGTGACCATGACGATGCCCGCCTTGGCGCAGGCGTACATGAAGGTGAGCCAATCGGGGATGTTGCGGGCCCACACGCCCAGGTGGTCGCCGGGTTTCATGCCGATGGCCAGAAGCCCCTTGGCCAGATCGTCGGTGCGCTCGTCGAAATCCCGGTAGGTCCAGCGCAGGTCGCGGTCGGGATACACCACGAATTCGTGGTCGGGCTCCTCGGCCACGCGCTCCTTGAAGTAGGCGCCGATGGTGAGCTCGGAATGAAGCGGGTAATCGGGCGATCCGGGGATGGGCTCGGCGGCGGCCGGCTGTGATGCGCTCTTGTTGTCTGCCATGATGCTTCCTTGCCGTTGTCTCGGGTTGAAGGAACAGTATCGCATAAGCTCGGGCCATCGATGCGGGCGCGGGGGCGAGGGCGCCTTTTCCGGCGATAGCGGATGGCGATGCCGAGGTTGACACGACGCACCCCCGCCGTTACCATTGCCAACACAACTGTTGTCGTGACAATAAAGGTACAACCATGCTGATGACGGACATATCCATAATCGTGCGGAAGATGCGGGTCTGCGCTGAACGGGCCATGGCAGGCCACGGCATAGGCTTCCCCGAGCAGCAGGTGCTCATGCTGCTGAAGGCCCGGGGGGCCTGCAACCAGGAATCCCTGGCCGCCGAGCTGCAGATAGACAAGGGCTCCATCGCGCGCACGGTGGCGAAGCTGGAAGAGAAGGGCCTGGTGGCCCGCGAGGTGAACCCCCAGAACAAGCGCGAGAAGCTGGTTTCGCTGCAACCGGCCGCCGAAGAGGTGCTGCGCGACATGTGGGCCCTGTACCAGAAGCTGGAGGGCCTTATGTACGAGGGCCTTGCACCGCAGCAGATACAGCAGACCAACCGCTGCCTCGAGCACATCGCATCGAACCTATCCCGAGCACTGGAGGAATAGCCATGGCCGCACCGGATAACAGCACCGCAAACACCGCGAACGTCCCGCGCGGCGAGCGCAAAGGATACGCCCTGGTGGCCGTCTTGTACATGCTGGGCCTGTGCATGGGCGCGCTGGACATGAGCATCGTGAATCCGGCGCGCACGGTGATCCAGAACACCCTGGGCGTCGATGACTCGCTGGGCGTGTGGATCCTTACCATCTATACCCTGGCCTACGCCGTCTCCATCCCCATCATGGGCAAATTGGCCGACCGCCATGGGCGCAAGTGGATATACCTGCTGTGCATCTTCCTGTTCGGCGCCGGGTCGGCCCTGTGCGGCCTCGCCCAAAGCGTGGGCAGCTTCGAGCTGCTCATCGGCGCCCGCGTGGTGCAGGCCCTGGGCGGCGGCGGGATCATGCCCGTTGCCACGGCGGAATTCGGCACCGCCTTCCCCGAGGAGAAGCGCGGCATGGCCCTGGGCATCGTGGGCATGATCTACGGCATGGCCAGCATCTTCGGCCCCTCGATCGGCAGCCTTATCCTTGATATCTTCGGCCAGGACCAATGGCAGTTCATCTTCTATGTGAACATCCCCATCTGCCTCATCGTGCTGGTGCTGGGCATAGTCAAGCTGCCGAATTCCCGGGAAGACGAGGTGAAGCCCATCGACGGCCTGGGCATCCTGCTGCTGACGCTTATGACCCTGTGCCTGATGTACGGCATAAAGAACATCGACTTCTTCGAGTTCTGGGAGTCCCTGATCTCCCTGCAGGTGCTCCCCTTCCTGCTGGCGTTCATCGTGCTGCTGCCGCTGTTCGTATTCCGCGAGAAGCGGGCGGCCGACCCCATCCTGAGCCTGCGGTACTTCACCGACATCAACATCCTGATAACCCTGGCCTGCGCGGTGATATCCGGCATCGTGATGATGGGCACCATCTTCTACCCGCAATTCTGCGAAAACGCCCTGTTCATGAAATCCGGCTCCGGCGGCTACCTGATCGCCCTGCTGGGCCTGGGCAGCGGCGTGGGCGCCATGACCTCCGGCAAGCTGATCGACAAATACGGGGTGAAACCCGTGCTGGCCGCCGGCTTCATCGGCGCGGCGGCGGGCTCGCTGTTCATGGCATTCGTGGCCTGCACCTGGCCCAACATCGTCACGGTGTGCACCACGATGATCCTGACCGGCCTGGGCCTGGGATTCACCATGGGCGCACCGCTGAACTACATGATGCTGCAGAACACCTCCGATGCGGAATCGAACTCCGCCCTGGCCACGCTGTCGCTGGTGCGCTCCATCGGCACGGCGGTGGCGCCCTCCATCATGGTGGCCTTCATCGTGCACGCCAGCGTGTTCATGCAGGATAACCTGATGGCCGCCATGCCCGACGAGGTCACGGTATCGCCCCTGCCCCACGCAGCGGAGCTCGACCGGAAGCTCGACGACCTGCGGGCGACTGAAGACGGTGCGAAGATGCTGGAAGGAGCGGACATACCTTCGCTGGGCAGCCTGACCGCCATCGAGATACCCATGGGCGGCTCCGCTGCCGACGCCGACCCCGCCGTGCAGCCCAGCGCGGAAACGCTCGAGCAGCTGCAGAACTCCGACGTAACCACCATCGTAGAGGCGTGCAAGGCCATGAGCGCCGACATGTTCGCCCAGATGAAGCCCGCACTGATCCAGAAGGCCCAAGACGGCATGGATCAGGGGATAGCCGCCATGCAGGACGGCCTGTCACAGATGGATGCCTCGCTCGACCGCATGCAGGACGCTGCAGCCGGCGGCCACGGCGGCGCCATGGAAGGAGCCCGCACGCAGCTGGCAGCCGCACGGGACGAGCTGGCCGAGAGGTACTGTCAATAATCTTGCGCACTTTGGGTGAGCGCCCCATGCACTTCGGCATG
>CANOBU010000106.1 GCA_947564425.1 uncultured Eggerthellaceae bacterium | reverse complement strand
GGTCGTGGCGGGCGCCATCCTGGGGGCCTGCGGCACGGTGCTCCCGTTCACGCTGTTCGCCGGCGAGGCTCAGACGGAGGTCCTTGCGCAGACCTGGACCGCCCTTGGGGCCGGGGTGCTCGTGGCCACCGGTTTCCTGAAGGTGCTGGCCACCCAGTTCTGCCTGAACCTGGGTTGGCGCGGCGGCCACTTCTTCCCCCTCATCTTCGCCGGCATCGCCATCGGCTATGGGCTTGCGGTGCTCACGGGGGTCGATTCCGTGTTCGCCCTCTGCACCGTCACCGGGGCGCTTCTGGGAGCCGTCATGCGCCAGCCGGTCATGACCGCGTTGCTGCTGTTCCTGGTGTTCCCGGTGAAGGGCGCCATCGTGCTGTTGGTCGCGGCGGCTTTGGGTTCGCTGCTGCCGGTTCCCGCTCGTTGGCGCGAGCCCAGGGCCGAGCGATAGAGGGTCGTACTGAAGCGGCGCCATTTTCGGCCGCGATTGTACCCTGTCTTCCCCATGGCCTTATCGCGAACTGGGGTTTTAGAAGGCTCGATGCCCTGGATACAGCCTATTCCGCGGAAAAGGGTCCAATGGCGCCCGAAAATGGCGTTGCTCATCTCGATGCAATGCAATGCCTATCCCGCAAGGCAGCTCTCGTCCTCGCAGCATCGTTTCGGCCCCCGGGGCTCAGCGGCCCAGCTGCTCCTGGTCGAACGCGAACAGCGCCTCGTTGATCAGGTGGATGTTCCATTGCCCCTGTTCGATGAAGTACTCCACGATGATATCCCCCGTATCGCCATGCGAGAGGGTGTATCCGGCCAGCCCTATCAGGTCGAGGGTGCCCTCCAGGTTCAGGTGCAGAGCCACGGCCAGGGCCAGCGCCGTCTCCTTCGAGGGTTGGTATGCCCCGTTCGAGAGGATCTTCCCCAGCAGCTTGCGGTCGATATTCGCCCGCCGGTACAGCTGCGTTTCGGATAGCCCCTTCTCGCAGGCGAGGCGCGAGAGCTCCTCGGCGAAGGTCGCTTCGGCATCCTGCTGCCGCAGGGTGCCCGCATCGGAGGAGCCGCAGGCATGGCGGGGGCGCCGTTTCAGGTGGCGGGGTACGGGCCGGGGTTCCGTATCGGCCCATGCGGGGTTCTCCTGCTGGCTGCGGGGGGCACTCGGCTGCAGCAGCGGTCGCCCGCAGGCATCGCAGACCTCCGCATGGGAAGGAGCGCCGTGTCCGCAGATGGGGCAACGACGCCGGGTGTCGGCATCGGCGCCCCCATGGGCCACGGTCTGCTCCCCTATATAGGTTTCTATTTTGCCGTACAGCAGGCGCGGCAGCCGGAACAGGGCCCTGTCGTCCACTGTCAGGTAGATGTCCAGGTCGCTTTCGGCCAGGAACTCCCCGATGGCCTCGGTGGCCGCCGCCAGCACCCGGTCGCGGGGGAAGCCGTGGGTGCGGGCCCCTATCAGGGGCAGCGCGATGGACATGCAGCCGCCTTTGGCTGCAGCGGCCAGGCAGCGGCTGTAGCAGCGCTTCAGGGTTTCCAGCTCGTCCCAGGAGCCGTCGTGCCATAGGGGCCCTACGGCGTGGATCACCATGCGCGCATCCAGGGCGCCCGGGCCGCCGGCCACGGCGTCTCCGGGTTCTATGCGCCCCAAGCGCTCACGTTCCGCTTGCAGCTGCGGTCCACCGGCCTCGCGCAGGGCGGCGTCGATGGCGGGGCGGCTGGCGGTTGTGGAGCCGGTGGTGTTCACCAGGGCATCCACGGGCAGCGAGACTATGCTATCGGTGACGATGGTCAGGGGCATGGGCCCTCTTTCGGCTTCGGTGTCCGGCTGCCATTATACGTCTTCCGTTCCGGCGGTGCTTTTCGGCCGGCCACCTCGCTGGCGGTTGGGAGGGCATGCGGCCTCCCGCAGCGCTGCCGGAATGCTACCGGGTGCCCTGCGCCTGCCCGTCATCCATCCATCGGGCTGCGAAGGCCAGCAGGGGCTCGCGCTCGTTGGGCACCGTCCCGTCTATGACGGCATCCAGGGCTGCCCGCAGAAGGGCGCCTATGGCCGGCCCGGGCGCCATCCCCATCTGCCGTGCATCGTTGCCGTCTATGGCCAGCTGGCCTACGGTGAAGGCCGCATCGGCTGCGAGCAGCTCATCCAGCAGCGCCTCCATCTCGCCTACGGCCTGCAGGCGCGGGGCGGCCAGTTCCGATTGGGCCAGGGCATCGGCCCGTTTCAGCCCCAGCAGGGTCCTGAACATCGCCGCATCGCCGTCGAGCTTCGCCAGGGCCCTCCGCACGCCCTTGGCCGTAGGGGCTATCTGATGGTCGTGCACGCGCACCAGCAGCGCCACATCATCGATGAAGCGCGGGGCCATCTTCAGCCGCCCCATCACCTCCCGGGCAATGATCACGCTCAGCTTCCCATGGCCGTAGCAATGGCCCACATCGCCCTCCATGAAGAACGAGCCGGGCTTGCCGGTATCGTGGAAGAAGGCGCTCCAGCGGGCCAGGCGCGTGGTCGGGGCATACTGCACCGTCCAGGCGATATGCTCCCATACGTCATATATATGGTAGGGGGTGTGCTGCCGGAACCCCTTGCAGGCGACGATCTCGGGCATGATGGCGCCCAGCACATCGATGGCCTGCATCAGGCCATCATGGGCATGGTCGCCCAGCAGCAGACCGTCCATCTCGTGGACGATGCGCTCGGCCGATACCTTCTGCAGCATCATCTTCTGCGCCTGCATCGACTGCAGCGTCCGGGGCTCCAGGGCGAAGCCCAGCTGCGAGGCGAAGCGCAGCCCCCGCAGTATGCGCAGGCCGTCTTCGGCGAAGCGGCAGTCGGGGTCGCCCACGGCCCGCAGCAGCCCCGCCGCCAGGTCGTCCCGGCCCCCGAAGGGGTCGAGCAATCCCCGTCGGGGATGGTAGGCCAGGGCGTTCACGGTGAAGTCGCGCCGGGCGAGGTCCTCTTCTATCGAGGCGGTGAAGATGACGGAATCGGGATGGCGCCCATCGCTATAGCCCTCTTCGGTGCGGTAGGTGGTCACCTCGAAGGCGCTGCCGTCGCGCACGGCGGTCACGGTACCGTGTTTCGTTCCCGTGCGATGCACGGCATATCCGGCGGCGGCCAGGATGTTCTCGGCCTGCTGCCAGCGAGCCGCAGTCGCGATGTCGCAATCGCTGATAGGGCGCCCCAATAGGCTGTCGCGCACGCAGCCGCCCACAGCCCATGCTTCGAAGCCCCCGGCCTCCAGGGCGTCGATAACCGCGCAGGCTGCTGCCGGCAGCTCTATCGAATTCCGGTTGCCTTGGTCCTGGGCCATCGTCCCCGCTTCCCTGCAAGCTGTAAGGAGCCGTTCCCGCCGCCGCATCGCGAATTCGCGCATCTTCCGAGATTCTCGGCGACAGGCCCGGTTGTTTCTGCTATTGTACTCATTCGCTGAGATGTGCCGGATGTCATCAGGTGCATTTTGTGGGAACGAGCGACCTTCGAGGCGCTGGATGCTGTTAAGGGCTCTGCGTCGGCGATTGTGTGAACACGAAACATCCACAAAAAAGTTCTTGACATCGATTGCTCGAAAAGAGTAA
>CANOBU010000105.1 GCA_947564425.1 uncultured Eggerthellaceae bacterium | reverse complement strand
CTAGGCGATCGCGGGGGTCATGAGGGACCAGCGGGTGGCGCCGTCCATCTTGGCGGCGAGCTCCGCCGCGTCCCCGTAGTACATGCACCAGGCCTGGCAGTGCTGCACGCACATGGGCATCTTGCCCTTCTCGGTGCGGTCGACGCACAGGTCGCAGGCCTTGGTGAGCACGGGGCTCCAGGTCCATTCCCACTTCTGCTCGCCTGCCTTGCCGGCGTACTCGTAGGGCCCGACCTCGGTGAGCTTGATGCCGAACTCGCCCTCGGGCAAGCCCAGGTGCTTCTTGCAGGCCACCTCGCAGCTGTGGCAGCCGGTGCAGTACTCGTAGTTGACCAGTATTCCCTTCATGTAGCTCCTCCTTAGCTCTGGGGATAAGGTGTTATGCGTTCGTCTGCTCCATCGCCCTCATCGAAGATCCGCCTGCGAAGGCCCCTCCTCGAAGATGGCTCCCGCAGAGTCGGGGTTAGGCGCGGGGAAATCCCCCACCTTCGACCCGCGCATGGCGCCCCTAGTCCAGTCGCCGAACCCGCCCAGGCGCGTGACCTGCTCGCCGGGCAGGGTGTCGCCCTCGCGGTAGGGGTAGATCCTGCAGATCATCGACTTGATGGCGCTGCCGATGCCGCCCTCGCCCGTCTCGAAGGCGCGGGTGCAGTTGTTGGGGTTGGAGTCGAAGGTGCCGAACAGGCTCGGCTCGGACGCCTCCCCCTCGGGGAACCACCAGCCGTGCTCGGCGTGGATCACGCCCGGGGCCACCCGCGGGGTGACCTTGCATACCTGGCGGAAGCGCCCGTGGTCGTTCTCGATCCAGATCCACTGGCCGTCGGCCACGCCGTAGCGCTCGGCATCGGCGGGGTTGACCATCACCAGCGGCCAGGGGTGCAGCTCGCGCATGGTGGGCATCTGGCGGTTCTCGGAATGGAAGAACTCGAAGGAGCGCCCGCCGCAGGACAGGATCAGCGGATAGTCGGCCATCTTCTCCGGCGTGGTCACCGGCCCCTCGGGCGGCTCGGTGTGGAAGGGCGTGGGCGTCAGCCCCCACACCCGGTAGGTGTAGGGGGCCAGCTCCACGCGGCCGGACGGCGTGGCGAAGCCGGGGGCGCCGTCGTCGCGCAGCATGCCCTTGGCGTACTTCTCGTAGGTGTGGTTCCAGTCATCGTAGGCGTAGCCGCCCTTCTCGGAGAGCTCCTGGAAGGTCATGCCGCAGCCGCCCTCGGCCGTCTCGGAGATGTTGCCCTCCACGTTGGAGGAGGCGCCGTGCTTCTTGCCGTCGCCGCCCGCGAGGTACCAATCGGCTATGTCGGTATCCTTCGTCCAACCGAAGGCCTCGGCAGCTTCGGGATTCAACCGCGGCAACAAGTCAACCACGATCTGCTCGTCAGTGCGGGCCTCGCCGGCCGGCTCCACGGCCCGGTAGATGGTGCGCACGGGCGTCCACCAGGTGCGGGCCGAGTTGCGCTCGCAGCTCATGGCCACCGGCAGCAGGATGTCGGCCACGGCCACCGACAGCGGTGTGAGGACGGGATCGGCGTTGACGATGAAGTCGACCGTCTTGAGGGCCTCGTAATCGCGCGGGGCGTCCATGCCGGCGCAGGCAAGCGAATTGGAACTCTGGAACCAAATCATCTTTATCGGATAGGGATCGCCATTGGGCAGCTCGCCGGCTTCGATGCAATGCAGAATACCGTCGGTTGCCGCATGGGCGATAAACTCGCCCCCCTCGATGCCGAGGCCGCGTGCGATGGTGAGCTTGCGATCCTGGGCCGACTTAGGAGTGAAATCTTCGCCGGATGCATAGCCCGCATTGATCTCGAAGGAGTTGCGCACCAGGATGTTGCCGCCGGGCCGGTCGATGTTGCCGCAGATGGCCATGAGGTCGCATACGGCCAGGTTCAGCGCCATGGCGCTCATCTGCTGGTCGAAGGCCAGGCCCCACTGGATGGCGGAGTTGTTCCCGGAGGCGTACAGGCGCGCCGACGCCCTGATGTCGTCGGCGGAGAGGCCGCAGATGGGGGCCGCCCAGTCAGCGTCCGTATCCTTCACGCCCTCCCACAGCTCATCGAGCCCGGAGCACCACAGGTCCACGAACTCATGGTCGTAGAGGTCCTCGGAGATGATGGTGTTCAGCCACGCGCAGGCCAGCGCCGCATCGGTGCCGGGGCGCAGCTGCAGGTGGTAGGCCGCCCGGGCGCCCCACCAGGTGAGGCGCGGGTCGATGGAGATGATGCGCGAGCCCATCTGGACGCACTGCACCAGCCAGTGGCCGATGTAGCCGTCGGCGTTGGACGCCAAGGGCTCGTTGCCCCATACCACGATGACCTCCGGAGCCCGGAAGGTGGGGTCGGCGTAGCGCTTCTCGTGGGCCACGGCCGCATCGGCTATGGGGAAGTCGCCCAGGGGCGCCATGGCGCCGCACACGCGGGGCATGTAGCAGGCGAAGCCGGTGAAGAACAGCGTTGATATATTGGGTGTCTGAAGGGCGGCCTGCCCGAACAGAGGCACAAGCCAGTTCACATTCCGCCCCGTGCCGTGCACGCAGACGATAGATTCCGACCCGTACTCCTCGCGGATGGCCTTCACTTTCTCCTCGATGATGTCGTAGGCCTCGTCCCAGGATATGCGTTCGAACTTGGTCGCGTCGCCGCGGTCGGCGCGGGCCCGCCTCATGGGATGCAGCACGCGGTCGGGATGGTTCACCATCTCGGGCAGATCCAGGCAGCGGATGCACAGCTTGCCGTTGGTGCAGGGGGAGAGCGGGTCGCCCTCCACGTGGTCCAGCTTGCCGTCCTTGGTGTAGAACAGCACGCCGCAGCTGTCGTGGCACCCCGGCGGCGAGTACTGGTAGGTGCGGGTGACGGTGAAGCCGTCCTCCTCCCATGTGAGCTCGCCCTCGTGGTAGGCCTTGCGGTCTATGCCGTCCAAGAACTCTTGATAGTCTGCCATGCTTCCTCTCTCTTTCCTCGGTTCCAGCGGAACGGCGCATCTGCAATGAAGAGAGATGCGGTCCGCCTAGGGCGGACGACGAAAGAGGATCTACATCGCCGGAGCCCGTTCCTTCCTCCGTTATCCGAACCATTCTTCAGGCCCGGAATTGCAATCCGGCGAACACCCTCCCCCATCGATTGCGAAGATACGACAGAGGACGGAAAATAACATTAGCCCCAAAGGTGGCTTATGGGAAAAAGAGCCGTTATTCGTAAACCCCAGAGGTTTAATTTGTTGCATATCCCCTAATTAGACCTGGAAAACAAGAGCCTTTTCCTGGATACTGGAATCACATCATGGGCTTTCAGAACGAGCCGCTTTCCTCGCGTGGGGGAGACGAAGGAGGGTGCGTATGCCGCTGGCCCAAGAAATCCAACAGGGCTTCGTGAAGTCATTCGGTACAGGTTGCTTTCTCGGCTATTTCATCATCCTGTGCACATCCCACTCCGAAGCCATGCTCGACTTGGTTCCCTGCACAGCAGCTGCAGGCATCTTTCTTGTGGTGTTCCTTCTTCTGAGCGCCCGCTTCGCCGACCATGTTGATTTTTTCGGCCCCGCAAAGCTCTCGATGGTCGGCTGCATCCTCTGCGCCTTCGGGTTATTCGCATTCGAATTTCCCTTCCAGATTATCCTTTACGGAGCTGCCGGCATTGCCTCAGTTATCGGCTTCGGCATATTCTTGCTCATCCTAGGAAAAAATCTGGCCTACT
>CANOBU010000104.1 GCA_947564425.1 uncultured Eggerthellaceae bacterium | reverse complement strand
CGGCGATGGCCGCCACCAGGGCGGCGGGGGCCGCCTGGGGGTCGGCTTCGAGCGCGGCCAGCAGCAGCTCGGCCATGCGCCCGTTCACGGCATCGTGCCATTGGGTGCCCACGAGGGCGTCCGCATGCTGCAGGGCCAAAGCCGGGTTCTGGGCCAGGTGGGCCACCAGGGTGCGCTCCATGCGCCGGCGGCTCTTCTCGGCGGTGCTGAAGGCCACGGGCGGGGCAGACGGGGCTTGCTCCCCGGCGCCGCCGGCGGGGCCCTCCCCCTCGTAGCGGGCCGGCGGCTTCAGAGCCGCCAGGGCGTCCAGGGCGTCTTCCTCGCGCATCTGCAGGCGCCCGGCCAGCTGCACGGCGTAGTCCTTCGCCAGCAGCGAGTCCTTTATAGGGGCCAGCACCGCCAGGGCATCGGCGAAGGCCCGGGTGCGGCCCTCCACGGAATCCAGGCTATGGGCCGCCAGGCGCCGCTCGATGCCGTAGAGCACCAGCGGCTCGGCATCGGCCACCAGGGCCTTCAGGGCCTCGGCACCGCGCTGGGCCACGAAATCGGCGGGGTCCAGGTCGTCCGGCAGCGTGACGGCGCACAGCTCGATGCGGGCCTTGCCCGCCTCGGGGGTCATGTCGCGGTTGATGAAGTTCAGCGCCCGGTCGGCGGCCCGCTGGCCGGCGGCATCGCCGTCGAACAGGTATACGATGCGCTTCGAGGCATGGCGCGACAGCAGCCTGATATGCGCCAGGGTGAGGGCCGTGCCCAGGGTGGCCACGGCATTTGCTATGCCGTGCTCGTGCAGGGCGATGACATCGGTGTAGCCCTCCACCACGATGGCATCGCCGGTGCTGGTCATGGCGGCCTTGGCCTTGTCCAGCCCGTACAGCACGTTGGACTTATGGAACAGGGGCGTCTCCTGCGAGTTCAGGTACTTGGGCTCGCCCTCCCCCACGATACGGCCGCCGAAGGCGATGCACTCGCCCTGCGGGTCGAAGATGGGAAACATCACGCGGTTGTAGAACCGGTCGTTCAGGGCACCCCCGTCGCGCTGGACGGCTACGTTGGCCTGCAGCATCTCCTGGGGCGTGAACCCCAGCGAGGCCAGATGCCCCACCAGCATGCGCCGGCCCGGGGCGAAGCCCAGGTGCCACTTCTTCGGCACCCCGCCCCCCAGGTCGCGGCCGGCCAGGTAATCGCGGGCGGCCGCGGCGTCGCGCCCCTTCCCGCGCATCAGCTGGCGATGGTAGAACTCATCCGTCGCAGCGCATACCTGCCGCAGCCGGGCCTTCTGGGAGCCCGATACCCCGGGGCCGCCCTCCTCGGCGATATCGATATGGGCCCGCTCGGCCAGCTGGCGCACCGCATCGGGAAAGCCGATATCGTCGGCCTTCATGATGAAGCCGAACACATCGCCCCCCTCGCCGCAGCCGAAGCAGTGCCACAGCTGGGTGGCCGGGTCGATCTTGCACGAGGGCGTCTTCTCGTTATGGAAGGGGCAGCAGCACCAGAACTCGCGCCCCTTCTGCTTCAGCGGCACGCGGTCGCCCACGATGGCAACCAGGTCGCTGGCCTCGCGCACCTTCCGCACATCGTCTTCGCTGATGCGTCCCATGGGCTATCCCAGCAGGTCCGAGCAGTACTCGCGCTTGAACAGGCGCTTGGTGCTCTGCGGGAACAGATGGTGGTACAGGGCGATGAAGTAGCTGTCGGTCATGGACGAGATGAAATCCACGATGATCTGGTCCGGGTCCTCGGCAAGGTACTCGTCGCGCGTGATGGAATGGGATTTCTCCAGCAGCTTGTCCACATGGTGCACGAACACCGGCGACGACTCGTCCCCGGCCTGCAGCTGGGCCAAAAGGCAGCCGTACATCTCGGTGAACATCTCCTCCACCACGTTCTCGAATTCCGACACGGTGCCCTCTTTGAAGTAGATCTGCTCGTAGTTCTGACGCTTGGCCCGCACGATATCGCGGAACACCGCCTCGCTCATGGCTATGGCATCGCGCCCGTAGCTGTTGTTCACGATATCCACCGTGAGGTTGTTTATGATGCGCGCGTTGTCCAGCCCGATGATGTCGCTGTCGAAGGAATCGAGCGAATCGATGACGCCCACATCGAGCGCATCGGCGCGGTCCTTCCCTATATAGGCGATCATGTCGCTCACGCGCACCACGCAGCCTTCCAGGGTGGAGGGGCGCAGGGTGCCGATGAAGGAGGGGTCGGCAGTGGCCCGCTCCACGGCGGCGTCGAGGGCATCGAAGCTGTCCATGGTTCCCAGCTGCAGCTCCTGATGGGCGAATTCGCCGTTATGGCACAGGGCGCCGTCGAGCGTCTGCAGGCTTATGTTGCGACGGTACAGGCGGTCCATCACCCGCACCGATTGCACGTTGTGGCGGAAGGCCCGCCCCGTGCGCCGGTTGTAGCACTGCGAGAGGTATTTCTCGCCGGCATGGCCGAAGGGGGTGTGGCCCAGGTCGTGGCCCAGGGCTATGGCCTCGGTCAGCTGGGTGTTCAGCCCCAGCAGGTCGCTTATGCCCCGGGCGATGCGGCTTACCAGCTGCACATGCAGCCCGCGGCGGCATATGTCGTCGTTCTCGACGAACGAGAACACCTGCGTCTTGTCGGCGTAGTGGTTATAGGCGGGGATGTTTATGATCTTCTCGATATCGCGCGCGAAGGCGGGACGCGTCAGCGTGGCCTCGTCGTGGGCCTTGTCCTCGCGCCGCACGATATCCCCGTCGCGGAAGGCATGGGGGTTCGTCCAGCCCCGGGCGCGGTTCTCGCGGATGGCCTGCTCTATATCTTTATCCAGCTGCAGATAGGGAATGTCGTTCGACGCCATGGATGCTCCTTCTTCGAGGAACCCATTGTAGCAAGGGGGCGGGACGGGGCGGTCGACAACTCTGAAACGATACAGGACAGGGGGGCTGCCTGCGTGGTGGGAGGGTCCGTTTCCATCTCGCCTGCCGCTGCGGGCGACCTGTCCGCGCAGCAGGGGGCGGGCCTCCGTTTTCACTCCTCGCTTCGCTGCGGGGGTTGAAAACTGCGGCCCGCCCCCTGCTGCGCTGCATTTCGGGGGGGGGTCGGAAGCTGCAGGCCCTTATCTGCTAGGTTACGTTATCCCGGCTTCGACTATGAAAAACCTCCCACCCCTTTGAAGGATGGGAGGTTTCGATGGAGGCATGGCCTCGGATGGGCGGGGGTTCCTAGAACAGCGCCTGCACCATGATGAACAGCGGGCTGAAGGTCAGCGACACGATGGTCATCAGGTTGATCAGGATGTTCATGGACGGGCCCGAGGTATCCTTGAAGGGGTCGCCCACGGTATCGCCCACGACGGCGGCCTTGTGGGCATCGCCGCCCTTGCCGCCGAAGTGGCCCTGCTCGATGTACTTCTTGGCGTTGTCCCAAGCACCGCCCGCATTGGACATGAAGATGGCCATGAGCATGCCGGTGGCCACAGCGCCGGCCAGGAAGCCGCCCAGCATGGCGGGGTTGAAGCAGCCGATGACGATGGGCACGACGATGGCCAGGATGCCCGGCAGCATCATCTCGTGAAGGGCCGAGGTGGTGGATATGCCCACGCACTTATCGTATTCGGGCTCGGCCTCGTATTCCATGATGCCCTTGATCTCGCGGAACTGGCGGCGCACTTCCTCTACCATGGCATGGGCCGCACGGGACACCGCGCCCATGGTGAGGGCGGCGAACATGAACGGCATCATGGCGCCGATGAAGATGCCGGCCACGATCAGCG
>CANOBU010000103.1 GCA_947564425.1 uncultured Eggerthellaceae bacterium | reverse complement strand
CCTCCCCCCCGCCCCGCCAGCCCCGCCGCCTGCCCGTCTGGATACGCCGCCCACCTGCTCGCCCCGGCGCATCTTCCGCTCACCCCCTGCGCTTCCGCGGCTCCCATGCGGCGCTGGTACTATGGTCTGCAGCGTGCAGCGCCCCGCCGCATGCGTCCGCCCTTCAAGGGCGGGGTCAGGCTGAGGAGGAGGACCAAATGGCCAGAGCGCTCAAATCCATGGACGGCAACAACGCCGCTGCCTATGTTTCCTACGCTTTCACCGAGGTAGCGGGAATCTACCCCATCACGCCGTCGTCCCCCATGGCCGACTATGTCGATCAGTGGGCCGCCCAAGGCAAGAAGAACATATTCGGCACCACGGTCAAGGTATGCGAGATGCAGTCCGAGGCCGGCGCCGCCGGCGCCGTGCACGGCTCCCTCGACGCGGGCGCCCTCACCTCCACCTATACGGCCTCCCAGGGCCTGCTGCTGATGATCCCCAACATGTACAAGATCGCGGCGGAGCGCCTGCCATCGGTGTTCCACGTATCGGCCCGCACCGTATCGACCCACGCGCTGAACATCTTCGGCGACCACTCCGATGTCATGGCCTGCCGCCAGACCGGCTTCGCCATGATGGCCGAGGGCAACGTGCAGGAGGTCATGGACCTGTCGGCCGTGGCCCATCTGGCCGCCATCAAGGGCGGCATGCCGTTCCTGAACTTCTTCGACGGCTTCCGCACCTCCCACGAGATCCAGAAGGTGGCCGCTTGGGACTATGCCGACCTGGCGGACCTCTGCGACATGGATGCCGTGCGCGCCTTCCGCGAGCATTCGCTGAACCCGGAGCATCCCGCCATGCGCGGCAGCCACGAGAACGGCGATATCTTCTTCCAGCACCGCGAGGCCTGCAACGGCGCCTACGACGCCCTGCCGCAGATCGTGGAAGATTATATGCATGCCGTGAACGAGAAGATCGGCACGGACTACCAGCTGTTCAACTATTACGGCGCCCCCGATGCCGACCGCGTGATCGTGGCCATGGGCAGTTTCTGCGATGTCATCGAGGAAGTGGTCGATTACCTGAACGGCCAGGGCCAGAAGGTGGGCCTGGTGAAGGTGCGCCTGTACCGCCCCTTCGTCTCCGCGAAGTTCGTCGGGGCGCTGCCCGATACCGTGAAGCGCATCGCCGTGATGGACCGCACCAAGGAGCCGGGCAGCGGCGGCGAGCCCCTGTACCTGGATGTGGTGAACGCCCTGGTGAAGGAGGGCCGCGCGGATATCCCCGTCATCGGCGGCCGTTACGGCCTGGGATCGAAGGACACCCCGCCCGCCAGCGCCTTCGCCATATTCGAGGAGCTGGCGAAAGACGATCCCAAGCGCGAGTTCACCGTGGGCATCGTCGACGATGTCACCGGCCTATCGCTGTCGGAGGATCCGGATTGCCCCAATACGGCGGCGCCGGGCACCATCGAATGCAAGTTCTGGGGCTTGGGCGGCGACGGCACCGTAGGCGCCAACAAGAACTCCATCAAGATCATCGGCGACCACACCGATAAGTACGTCCAGGCCTACTTCCAGTACGATTCGAAGAAGACCGGCGGCGTCACCGTGTCGCACCTGCGCTTCGGCGACAACCCCATCCGCTCGGCCTACTATGTGAACAAGGCCGACTTCGTGGCCTGCCATAATCCCTCCTACATCACCAAGGGCTTCCGCATGGTGCAGGATGTGAAGCCAGGCGGCATCTTCCTGGTGAACTGCCAGTGGACCCCCGAAGAGCTGGGCCAGCACCTGAATGCCGAGGCCAAGCGCTATATCGCCGCCAACGATATAAAGCTGTACACCATCGATGCCATCGACCTGGCGGCGAGCATCGGCATGGGCAAGCGCACCAACACCATCCTGCAGTCGGCCTTCTTCGCCCTGGCCCAGGTGATGCCCGGGGAAGAGGCTATCCAGTACATGAAGGATGCCGCCAAGAAGTCCTACCTGAAGAAGGGCCAGGACGTGGTGGACATGAACTACCGCGCCATCGAGGCCGGTGCCACCGCCTTCAAGCCCATCGAGGTGCCCGCCGATTGGGCTCAGGCCGCCGACGAGCCCTCCGCACGCACCCTGGAGGGGCGCCCGGCCGTGATAGCCCAGGTGGAATCCATCATGGAGCCCGTGGCCCGCATGGACGGCGACCGGCTGCCCGTCTCGGCCTTCGTCGATTACGCCGACGGCCAGTTCCAGCAGGGTGCCTCGGCCTACGAGAAGCGCGGCGTGGCCGTGAACGTGCCGGAATGGCTGCCCGAGGATTGCATCCAGTGCAACACCTGCTCGTTCGTGTGCCCCCATGCCACCATCCGCCCCTTCGCCCTGACCGCGGAGGAGGCCGCCGCCGCACCGGCGGCCATCAAGCTGCTCGATGCCAAGGGCAAGGCCGAGGGCCTGAAGTACACCCTGGCCATCTCGCCGCTCGACTGCATGGGCTGCGCCGTATGCGTGGGCGCCTGCCCCAAGGGCGCCTTGAGGATGGAGCCTGCCGAGGGCCAGATGGACCAGCAGGCCGTCTTCGACTACTGCGTGGACGATGTGGCCCCCAAGCCGCAGCTCTACGGCACCACCATCAAGGACAGCCAGTTCATGAAGCCGCTGCTGGAGTTCTCGGGCTCCTGCGCCGGCTGCGCCGAGACCTCCTATGCCCGCCTGGTCACCCAGCTCTTCGGCGACCGCATGTACGTGGCCAACGCCACCGGGTGCTCTTCCATCTGGGGCGGCCCGGCCGCTACCTCGCCCTACACGGTGAACCGGGACGGCCACGGCCCCGCTTGGTCCAACTCGCTGTTCGAGGATAACGCCGAGCACGGTTTGGGCCTGCTGTTGGGCCACGAGGCGGTGCGCAACAAGGTGCTGGCCGAGACGCTGGAGCTCATCGCCGACGGCGTGGACCCCGAGGTGACCGCCGCTGCGGTTGCCTGGGTGAAGTCCCGCAACCAGGGCGAGCCGAGCAAGGAGGCTGCTGCCGCCTACATCGCCCAGCTCGAGCGGATCGCCGACAACCCCCTGGCTGCGGCCATCTTGGAGAACCGCAGCTACCTGACGAAGAAGTCCGTGTGGATCTTCGGCGGCGACGGCTGGGCCTACGACATCGGCTACGGCGGCCTCGACCACGTAATCGCCAGCGGCGAGGATGTGAACATCTTCGTGTTCGACACCGAGGTGTATTCCAATACCGGCGGCCAGGCTTCGAAGGCATCCAACCTGGGCCAGGTGGCGCAGTTCGCCGCCGCCGGCAAGGAGGTCAAGAAGAAGTCCCTGGCCGAGATAGCCATGGCCTACGGCTATGTGTATGTGGCCCAGGTGGCCATGGGTGCCAATATGAACCAGACGCTGAAGGCCATCGTGGAGGCCGAGGCCTATCCCGGCCCGTCGCTGATCATCGGCTACAGCCCCTGCGAGATGCATGCCATCAAGGGCGGCATGGCCAACTGCCAGACCGAGATGAAGAAGGCCGTGGATTGCGGCTACTGGAACCTCTTCCGCTTCAACCCGGCGGCCGAACCCGGCAAGAAGTTCATGCTGGATTCCAAGGAGCCCAAGGACGGCTATCAGGACTTCCTGATGAACGAGGCCCGCTACTCGCGCCTTACCCGCGAATTCCCCGACCGCGCCAAGACCCTCTTCGCCCGCAACGAGCAGGCGGCCCGGGAGCGCTTCGAGCATCTGGAGAAGCTGAAGACGCTCTACAACGACTAGCTGTTGTGTGCCAATAGGTTGTTTACGCCGACGATGCGCGACATGGGCGGC
>CANOBU010000102.1 GCA_947564425.1 uncultured Eggerthellaceae bacterium | reverse complement strand
GCATCGGCATCCATAACCACGATAGAAGCGCTGCCGTTGCGCGTCAGATAGATGGGCTGGCCGTTTTCATGCAGTTCATCGATAAGAGCGGATTGGTTCCGGTTGAATTCCGAGAGAGGTTTCACGCGGGGCATGCCATCCTCCTATCCCTTTAATTCAGCGTATGCATCATCGCAATGATTATACAGCGAATTTACTGCAAATGCCATCGACGCAGAATCATCCGTCACCCATTCGATGCCGCCTCGAACAGGCATCCGCATCTTCGCCGATTCGCGGGGCGCGGCGTCTCGGCCTTCGCAGGGCTACCGCTCGGCCAGCAGCTCGCGGGCGTGGGCGAGGGAGGTTTCGGTGGCGGTGCCGGACAGCATGCGGGCCACCTCGCGCTCGCGGGCCTCGCCGGTCACGGGGGCAATGGTGGTCTCGTCGCCGGCGCGGGACACCACGTAGTGGGTGTCGGCCCTCACGGCCACCTGGGCCAGGTGCGTCACCACGATGACCTGGTGGGTGCGGGCCAGCTGGGCCAGCACCTCGGCCAGGGCTCGGGCCACGGCGCCGCCCACGCCGGCATCCACCTCGTCGAACACCAGGGTATCCACGGCATCGGCCGCCCCCAGCACCGCCTTCAGGGCCAGCATGACGCGGCTCACCTCGCCGCCCGAGGCTATGCGGGCCAAAGGCCGCGGGCGGGCATCGGCCACGGGCGCGTACAGGAATTCGAAGCGCGACGGCCCCGCAGCCGTCCAGGATTCGCGGGGCTGGCGCTGCAGCTGGCACACCAGCCGCGCACCCCCCATCTGCAGATCGCCCATGACGGCGCTTACCTCGGCGGCCAGCTGCGGGGCCGCCTGGGTGCGGGCGGCATCCAGGGTATCGGCGGCTTCGGCCAGGGCGGCCTCGGCAGCGTCGCGGACCTGCCGGGCAGCGGCCAGGCTGTCATCGAAATCGTCCACCAGGGCCAGCAGGGCGGCGGCTTCGTCCCGGCGCTCCAGCACATCCTGCATGCGGGGGCCGTAGGCGCGCAGCAACCCCTGCAGCTGCGAGAACCGTTCCTGCTGGGCCGCCAGCTGGGCCGGGTCGAACTCGATGCGGTCGCTGTAGTCGCGGGCTTGGGCAGCGGCGTCCTCCAGGGTGAAGCCCGCTTCGCGCAGGCCGGCCGCCAAAGCTCCCAGGCTGTCATCCACAGCGGCCACGGCCTCCAGCGCCGTGGCGGCGGCGTTCAGCTTGTCCAGGGCGCCCTCGTCGTCGGACAGGGCCGCGCGGGCGGCGGCCACGGCGCTGGCCAGGGCCTCGGCGTTCTCGGCGATGGCCAGGTCGTGCTGCAGCTCCTCGTATTCCCCCTCCAGCGGGGAAACCTCGTCGATGCGGGCGAGGACGAAGCGGGCGTCGTCGAGCTTGGCGTCGGACAGCTGGCGGCTCTCCTGGATGCGCTGCAGCTCGGCTTCGGCCGCCTGAGCGGCGGCGAAGGCGGTTTCGTAAGCAGCCCGGGGGCCGGCCACGGCATCGCCGGCCCAGCTGTCCAGCAGGGCCAAGTGCGTGGCGGTGCGCATGAGCTGCTGATGCTCGAACTGCCCGCACAGGTCGATGGAGGGGGCTACGGCCTCGGCCAGCTCGTGGACGGCGGCCAGGCGCCCGTCGATTTGGGCCCGAGAGCGTCCCTCGGCGTTCACGGTGCGCACGACCACCGTCTCGTCGGAATCGGGGTCGGTGGCGCCGGGCGCAGCCGAACCCCCGACCGCACCTTCGCCTTCAACGGCAACGGCGACAGCCGGCAAGCCGAAGAAGCGCCCCGACACCGTCAGATAATCCTCGCCATCGCGCACCAGGTCGGTGCTGGCCCGGGCGCCCATCAGCAGCTTCAGGGCCGAGAGCAGGGCCGTCTTCCCCGCACCGGTCTCGCCCGTGAGCACGGTGAGTCCCTGCGAGGGGGCGATGGAGCCGTCGCGGATAAGCGCCAGATTCTGTACCTGGATCTCGTCAATCATGGGAGAATTATAGCAACTGGAAAGGCGAGCGGAGGGGAGGCGTTGCCGATGCGTGCAGTGGTGCAGCGGGTAAGCGAGGCCAGCGTGGCCGTGGAGGGATCGGTGATCGGCCGCTGCGGGCGCGGGCTGCTGGTGCTGCTGGGTATCGGCGAGGGCGATGGCCCGGCGGAGGTCGAGCAGCTATGGGGCAAGATACACAAGCTGCGCATCTTCCCCGATGGCGACAAGCCCACCGGCGCCTCCCTCGGCGACATCGGGGGCGGCGTGCTGGTGGTATCGCAGTTCACGCTCTATGCCGATTGCCGCAAGGGCAACCGCCCCTCGTTCACGGCCGCCGGCGACCCCGGAGAATCGCAGCGCCTCTACGAGCTGTTCCTGCAACGGGTGCGCCAGGACATCCCCGGTGCAGCCGGCGGTGAGTTCGGCGCGGACATGCAGGTGAGCCTGGTGAACGATGGCCCCTTCACCATCTGCCTGGATACCGACGACCTGAAGCGCCCCCGCCGCAGTTAAAACCCGAAGAAGCGCTCCCACCAGGCGCGGGAGGCCAGGCCCAGGCCAGCCAGGGCATCCAGCATGCGGCTCTGCTCGTCAGGGGACAGGTGGCGGAACTCGTCGCGCAGGCGCTTCTGCATGGCCTCGGGGTTCCGCTGCATCTCGGCGAAGAGATTCGATGCCTCCCGGGGGTCGATAGCGGCAGGATCGAGACTGCCGAGGCCCCCCAAACCCTCCAAGCCGTCCAGCCCTTCGGGCAACCCGGCGCCGCCCGCTCCGCCGAAGAGGCTCTTCAGATACGAGAAATCGCCGCCGGCCCCCTTGGTGGCCGCGTATGCGCCCAGGTCGCCCGCCGACATGCCCCCGATGGAACCCACGCCCAGAGCCCCCATGGTATCGCCGATGGCCCGGCCTACCCCCTGGGCTCCCTGGGGCTTCTCGGCGGCGGGCCGGGGGAAGTCAAGGGCGTAGAGCTCTTGCAGCAGCTGGGGAAAGCCCGGCGGCACGTCGCTTCCGCCCTTCGCCTCGATACAGAAGACATCCTTCTGGAACACCACGGCCAAAGCCCAGCGCAGCGAGCCCGGGGCGGTGCTATCGCCGTAGGATTCCTCCCAGCTGAAAACGCCCGCCTGCTGCAACCCGTCGCGCAGGCGCTCCGCAGCCGCCACGGGCACCTGGCGGGTGATCTTGGAAGTGGGATTGGCGGCCGACCCCTTCTGCACCGTCAGGGTGAACAGCTCCTGGTCGGGCATCGCCCTCGGGATGTCGGAACCCGCTGCCTCCGGCGGCTCCGGGGCCGTCAGGCGCAGCAGCACCCGGGGGCGGCGCCCCTCGATCATCCAGAACGAGAAGCTCTGGAACGGACGGTTCTTCTGGTCGGCCATGGGCACCCCCGCTTCCCGCGCGATTCTGCATTCCAGTATACCTGTCGGCAACGATGGCCCCCTATGCGAACAGATGTGCTACGATAAATCCATGTCTACGCATCTCTCGAATATCGAAGGCGCCCCCATGGAGGGCAAGCTGCCCGAAGTGCGCCTGGCCACCACCCCCTTCCGCGCCGTCTCGCCCTTCGAGCCGGCCGGCGACCAGCCCCAGGCCATCGCGGCCCTGGCCGAGGGGGTGAAGGACAACCTGCGCTACCAGACGCTTCTGGGCGTCACCGGCAGCGGCAAGACCTACACCATGGCCAAGACCATCGAGGCCGTGCAGAAGCCCACGCTGGTCATGGCCCCGAACAAGACCCTTGCCGCCCAGCTGGCCGCCGAGCTGAAGGAATTCTTCCCCGACAACGCCGTGGTGTAC
>CANOBU010000101.1 GCA_947564425.1 uncultured Eggerthellaceae bacterium | reverse complement strand
CGGGGTTGCGGGGGTCGTCCTCGGGGATGCCGGCCTCGACCTTGCCCACGAGGTCGGCACCCACATCGGCGGCCTTGGTGTAGATGCCGCCGCCCACACGGGCGAACAGGGCCACGGCCGAAGCGCCGGTGGCGAAGCCCTCCACCATGCCGATGTTCTCATGGATGAGCTGCGGGTCCAGGATGTCGATGCCGAACACCAGCAGCAGCAGCCACAGGGACAGGCCCATCAGGGCGAAGGACGCCACGCACAGGCCCATGGTGAGGCCCGATTTGAAGCTGACGTTCAGGGCCTTGGCCACCGAGGCCTCGGCCGCATAGGCCGTGCGGGTGTTGGCGCGGGTGGCCACGTACATGCCCACATAGCCGGCTGCAGCCGAGAGGATGCCGCCGGTGATGAAGGCAAGGGCCGTGATCCAGGAAAGGGCGAAGCCCATGACCAGGGCCACCACAACCATGAAGATGATGAGCAGCTTGTATTCGCTCATCAGGAACGCCTGCGCGCCCTGCTGGATCTTCTTGGAGATATCGTTCATCTTGTCGGGGCCGGGGTTCTGCTTTAGAACCCAGCTGGCCAGATAGGCTGCCACCAGAATGCCGATGAGGGCGCAGATGGGGGCGAGCCAGGCTACCTGTGTCGTCACGCCTTTCCTCCTTAGCTACCGGATATAACAGTGCACGCCGCCGCAATCGGGCCGGAGCCTGAAAACAGCAGCCCTCCCATTTTAGGTTATTTCATGGCGAAAAAAGGGAAAAAGGGCGAATTGCCCGCTAGCGGCATCGGGAGCAGGCGTCCGAACGAGTCTCGGGAGCGCCGCGCGCAACAGGGCGCCCGCGCGCCTCAACCGCGGACGATGGGCTGCGAGAACACGCAGTCGGTACGGTAGCGGACAGCCGCCGCATCATAGCGGTAGATCGCCTTCAGGCGGTTCTCCAGTATGACGGCCACGGCCTCTCCCGGCTGCGGGGGGGCCTCCGAGGGCACCACGCCCGAACCGCAGCAGGCGCACGGTTGCGGCTCGGCGCGCAGGGGCTCGCAGAGCCGCAGGGCGCCGGCATCGAGGGCCGCGCCGTTCAGGATGGCCGGGGCGGCATCGTCGCCGAAGGCATAGCGCATCCCCAGGAAGCGCACCGGGTCGAGGGCAGCCTGCTGCCCCAGGTCCTCCAGCGTTTCCAGGCTGTGGCAGTACTCCAGGCCCAGCGAGCCGCTGGCCATGCGGCGCAATGCCGTCACATGGGCGAAGCATCCCAGCTCGCGCCCTATATCGCGGGCGATCGAGCGTATATAGGTGCCCTTCGACACGGCGAACTCGGCCGTCCATTCGCAGCCATCGCCGTCCGGCCCGGCCGAACGTTCCAGAAGGCGGGCCTTTAGGATGCGGATGGGCCGGGGCTCCAGGGCCGCATCGCCCCCTTTCCGGGCAACCTCGTAGGCCTTCCTTCCATCCACCTTCACGGCGCTGTAGCGGGGAGGCTCCTGCATATGCTCCCCCACCAGCCCCTCTATATACGATGAGGCGAAACGGCCGTCCAAGAGGTCCGGCGGGCAGGGAGCGCGCCGGATGACCTCGCCCTCGGCATCGTCGGTTGCGGTCTCGCTGCCGAAGCGCATGGTCACGCGATACACCTTGTCATGGCCGGTCAAATAGCGGTCAAGCCGGGTGGCCGGCCCTATGCACACGGGCAGCACGCCGGTAGCCAAAGGATCCAGGGTACCGGTATGGCCCACGCGGCGCTCTCCGAAGATGCGCCGGCAGCGGTTCACCGCGTCATGGGAGCTCATGCCCTGGGGCTTGTCCACGCCCACCAGCAGCGAGAGCCCCGATTCACCGCGCTTCATCAGCGTTCCCTCCCCCCTGTAGGAGCGGAATCGGGGGGCGGGGGGGTGAGGTGAGGGGGTCGGGTACTTTGACACATTTAAATGTGTCAAAGTACCCGACCCCCTCACCTCACCCCCTCGCCCCCGTCACTCCCCGATTCCGTTCCGTGTTTGTGCTTCGCCTTCCAGCAGGGCGGTGATGCGCCCCTGCATGAAGGGCACGGCGCGGTCGATGGGCTTGCGCAAGGTGAAGCCCGCCGCCGCCCGGTGCCCGCCGCCATCCAGGGTGCGGGCGAGCGAGGCCACATCGGTGTCGTCCTTCGCCCGCAGGCTGCCGCGGATGGAATTCTCCTGCTCGCGCAGGATGCAGGCCACCCTCACGCCCGTCAGGGAGCGAATGGCGTCTATGAGCGGCTCGGTGTCGCTCTTCACGGCGCCGCAGCGCCGCATATCGTCCAGGGTCACCCAGCTTATGACGCCCTGCCCGTCGCAGAACACCTGCATGCGCTCGATGACCAGCGCCTCCAGGTCAAGGGAGGGCCGGGTGCGGTTCTGAAACACCTCGGTGGCCACCAGGTCGGGCCGGGCGCCGGCGCAGACCATCTCGGCCGCCCCCTCGAAGGCCGCAGCCGTGCTGTTCTGGAAGCGGAAGCCCCCGGTGTCGGTGGCCAGGCCCGTATAGGCGCACAGGGCGCAATCGGCCGAGGGCTCCCCTGCCAGGTGGCCTGCGAGCTGCCACACCAGAAGGCTCGCCGAGGGCGCGTCGGGGTCGATGTGCCCGACCCCTCCTAGCGACCCATCGCTTTGATGGTGGTCGATGGTGAATACGGTGCGGCACCGGTCCATCAGGGCCGCCCCCTCGCCCAACCGGTCGCGCACCGAGACATCCACGGCCACGAAGGTGGCGGCAGGCCCCCGGTAGCGTCCGGCCGGCACCAGGCCGTCGGCCCCCGGCAGGAAATCGAATATCGGGGGCACGGGGTCGCTTTTCGCCAGCACGCATACGGCCCGTTTGCCCAAGCGGGCCAGGGCATCCCGCAGCGCCAGCTGGCTGCCCAGGCAGTCGCCATCGGGGCTCACGTGGCCGCAGATGATGAAATCGTCGCAGTCGCGCATCTGCGCGGCTATCTCGGCCAGGGGCGTGGCCGTAGCCGCAGCTGTCTTCGGTTCCATGCTATTCCAGAGCCTCGTCTTCGGCTTCCTCGGCGGCGATGGAGCCGGCGGTGCGCAGCGATTCCGCCTGCAGCGCCCGGGCGATGCGCTCGGCCTCATCCACCGATTTGTCCAGATGGAAGCGCAGCTCCGGAGCCGTGCGCCAAGACAGCTTCTTGGCCATCTCGAAGCGGATCTTGCCCGCAGCGCTTGCCAGGGCGTCGGCCGCCTCCTCGTAGTTGTCGGGCGTGGTGGTGTAGTACACGTTGCAGGCGCTGCGATCGAAGCTGACCTCGCAACCGGTCACGGTCACCAGGTTCAGGCGCGGGTCGGCGATGTCGAACATGAGTATCTCGGCGATCACCTGCCGCGCCTGCTCGTTCACACGGCGCGAGGATGAATTCTGCTTCATGGCTATTCGGTCCTTTCCACTTCCTCGACGACGAATCCCTCGATAGTATCGCCCACTTTGAGGTCCTGGAAGCCGTTGATGCCCAAACCGCATTCATAGCCTTGCTTAACCGTTTTCACATCGTCTTTGAACCGTCGCATACTGGCGAAGGTGCCCTCGAACACCACGGTGCCGTCGCGCACGATGCGCACCTGGTCGTCGCGGGACAGCTCGCCCTCTACCACATAGCAGCCGGCGATGGTGCCCACCTTCGGCACCTTGAACAGCTCGCGCACCTCGGCGATGCCCGTGTCGCGCTCCACGATATCCGGCGACAGCAGGCCCACGCGGGCGGCGTTTATCTCCTCGATGGCCTGGTAGATCACGCGGTACAGGCGTATGTCCACCTTCTCCTTCTCGGCCTGCTGCTTCGATTTGCCCGTGGGGCGCACGTTGAAGCCGATGATGATGGCATCCGATGCGCTGGCCAGGGTGACATCGGTCTCGGTGATGCCGCCCACGGCCGAGTGCACGATGTTGATGCGCACCTCG
>CANOBU010000100.1 GCA_947564425.1 uncultured Eggerthellaceae bacterium | reverse complement strand
GAGCGGATAGAGAGGTACCTGTGATGGGACTTACACAGACTTCTTGACAAACCCCCGCCACCTGGGCTTTTGCATCGAGCAAACCTTCAAAGCATCTGCCGATGCATCGTTTTCAGCCGGAATCGCTCTAAAAAGTCGGGATAGTGACCATCGAAAGCACGAAAACGAACAATAGCGAAAGGCGGGGCGGCGAACAATCCCGCTATTCGCCATTGCCGCAATCGGCAGGAGGAAACGGGAGGGCAACTAATAATTCCCTTGACAGGGGATTCGATTACCATTGATTATCTAGGGGCACCGAATCGACACCCAAGGAGGAACCATGCAAACGGACCACTCGAAAGCCATCTCGGGGCTCAGTATCGCCGTGATCATCATCTCGGCGCTCACCCTGGCCTGCTGCATCATAGGCTGGATATTCGTCGCCATGGGCGGCAGCGTCTTCAACCAAGTGGCGCCCAGCGCCATCGATGACGCCATACGCGATTACGGCAGCGGCCACTATCACCGCGAATACGGCGACCTCAGCACCAGCGACATCATGGCCCTGGGCAATCTGGGCATCATGGTGGGCGGGGCCGCCCTTATCTGGGAAGCCGCCATGTGCGTGGTCTCGCTGATAGCGGGCGTACTGGGCATGAAGAATGCCAGGAACCGCGGAAAGCTGGGCGCTGTGTTCGGCTGGAGCTTGGCCGCGGCCATCTGCTCGCTGCTGAGCGGCCGCATGGTCACCATGGTGCTGCTGATCATCATGACCGTGTTCGCCTATAAGGACAAGAACGCCCCTGCTTGGCAGCCGCAACCCTACTACGGCCAGGCCCCGCAAGCCCAGCAGCCCTACGGGCAACCCATGGCCCAACCCATGCAGCAGCCCTACGGACAGCCGGTAGCCGCCCCGGCGCAGCCCTATGGCCAGCCCAGCGCCGCAGCACCCGCGCCGGCACCGCAGCCCCCGATGGCCCCCATGCCCGCACCGGCACCGCAGCCCCAAGCCGCTCCGATGCCGAGCGCCGCGCCCCAGGCTGCCCCTGCGCCAGCCGACGCGCCCCAGGCTGCTCCCACGGCAACCCCGCAGGCAATCGCGCCC
This sequence comes from uncultured Eggerthellaceae bacterium, assembly GCA_947564425.1. Taxonomy (GTDB): domain Bacteria; phylum Actinomycetota; class Coriobacteriia; order Coriobacteriales; family Eggerthellaceae; genus UBA9715. The sequence goes on along the minus strand of CANOBU010000100.1, from coordinate 2,854 downwards.
GAGGCCCAGGCTGCCGACTCGCCCGCCCAAACCGATATCGACAAGCCTACGCAGCCCGATACCCCCTCGGACCGCTTCTAACCTCCGGCAAAAGCTGCGGCTCTTCGCAGCGTGACTTCTCGATGAGCCCTGCAGGCCCCGACCTGCGGGGCTCATCTTCACCCTGGGAGAACCGAGCGAATTACCGGAGGATACCCGGCGAGCCTCTTTCCGCAGCTGGATTGCAGACGTTGGGGCGAGGAGCGACGCAGGACGGACACTGGTGCGGCGCACTCCATTCCCGAAAGCAGGGGCGAAGTTGGCTTGGCCCCATAATCGCAGGTGAGAGCTGCGGCAACCGCCGGTTGCCGTAAAATGATTACTAAAGATGCTTGTGCGACATCGCGGCAACCAATAGGTTGGAGGGAAAGTCATGGCCAGAACAGGGAATGGAAGGAAGACCATGAACGTCGAGATAGCCCAACGCCTTGCCAACATGCGCCGCGAGAAAGGCTACAGCCAAGAGGCCCTGGCCTCGAAGCTGGGGCTTTCGCGCCAGGCGGTGTCGAAATGGGAACGGGCCGAATCGCAGCCCGATACGGGAAACCTCATAGCCTTGGCGGACCTCTACGGGGTGACGCTGGACGAGCTGGTGCGCGTAGAGGCCGATATCGCCGATGACGTGCGCTTCGAAGATGCCCAGAAGAACGCCGATGCCGAACTGCGCTCCCGCACGCCAGCGGTCCCGGCAGCCGCATCGAGCACCATGGGAACGCCGGCATCCGAAACGGCGCCGGCTGGGGCTGCTCCCGGCCAGCCGCAGCAGCCGGCTGCGGCGCCGGGCCAGCCCTTCGCCTATGGCGCGCCTGCTCCGGGAACGGCCCCGGTGCCGCCCATGGCTCCTCCCCTGCAGCCCGCACCCCAGCTGCCGCGGCAGCGCAGCCCCTGGTACACCTTCCCCTATCCGCTGCTGGTGGTGGTGCTGTTCCTGCTGGCTGGTTTCCTCTTCCATGCCTGGAACCCGGCTTGGGTGTTGTTCCTCACTATCCCGTTCTATTACTGGATAGCCTCTGTCATAACCAACGACCCCAACTACCGCGCCAGCCGCAACGACGGCAGCGGCTTCGACCGCTAAGGGGATGCCATGGTGAAGCTGACACGGGACTCATATATAAAGATCGCCCTCATCGCCCTGCTGTGCATGGTCATATGCGCAGCCCTGGGCCGTTGCGCCACCGCTGCCGTGGATATGACCGCAGCCTATACCAGCAGGACGTTCCCCTCGGCCCCCGATGCCCCTGACGCGCCCGATGCTCCTGAAGCCCCCGACGCACCCGCGGCACCGGATGCACCTGATGCGCCCGAACCGCCCGATGCCTTCGAGTCGTCCCTGACCGAGATCGGCAGCCACGAGGTCGACCCCGCCGAGGTGCGCAACCTCTCTATACAGTGGGCCGCCGGCCAGGTGGCGGTGCAGACGGCCCCCGATGGGGAATGCGGCGGAAAGATCCAGGTGCGGGAGCGCGCATCGGGCAGCGCCAAGCGGGTGCGGCCCCTGTCGATGGAGGTCAGCGGGGAAACCCTGTGCATCAACAGCAACGAGGCGGTTTGGTCTTTCTGGCAGGGCTGCAGCAGCTTCGCTTCCAAGCGGCTCGAGGTGACCATCCCCGAAAGCGCCGCCGGCAACCTGGGCACCGTGGAGGTCGATGGCGCCTCGGGCATGTATTGGCTCGCCGGCTTCTCCTGCGACAAGCTCGACATCGCGCTGGCTTCGGGGATGCTGGACACCGTCGGCATCACAGTCCGGAACCTGGTTGCCGACATCGCCAGCGGCCAGGTGTCCCTCGAGGGCGCATTCCCGCAAGCCATCGATATCACCGCCGCCAGCGGCTCCATAACGGTAACGGATACCGGCAGCACCTTCCCCCAGCGCATCGATGCCGACATCATGAGCGGCGAGGTGGTGCTCGCCCTGGCGAAGGAATGCGGCTTCACCGCCGACGTGGACCGGCTGTCGGGCAACTTCACCTGCGGGTACGAGACATCGCAGCGAGACGGCCGCTACGTGCACGGCGACGGCGCCTCTTCCGTGAATATAAATCTGACCAGTGGGAATGTAGAGCTGAAACCCCAGGCATAGCCCTGTGCGCCCCAGAAGCCCAACCCTTCATGCGGCGGCGCCTACTTCCCGGACTTCACCAGCTCCTCGGCCATCTCGCGCAGCTTGAACTTCTGCACCTTCATCGACGGTGTCATGGGGAAGTCGTCCACGAAGAACACGCGCTTGGGCACCTTGTAGCGGGCGATGCGCGGGATAGCCCACTGGCGCACATCGTCTTCGGTCATATCCTCGTAACCGGGGCGCGTGCGCACGAAGGCGCCCACGATCTCGCCGTACTTCGCGTCGGGGATGCCCACCACCTGGGCATCCAATATGCCGGGCATGGTCAGCAGGAAGTTCTCTATCTCCAACGGGTAGATGTTCTCGCCGCCGCGGATGATCATATCCTTGATGCGCCCGGTCACGCGGTAGCAGCCGTCTTCATCCACCATCCCCAGGTCGCCCGAATGCAGGAAGCCGTTCTCGTCGATGGCCTCGGCGGTGGCTTCGGGCATCTTGTAGTAGCCCTTCATCACGTTGTAGCCCTTGCAGCACAGCTCGCCGGGCTCGCCCACGCCGCACGTGTGGCCGTCGGCGGGGTCGATCACGCGCACCTCCACCGGCGGATGGGCGCGGCCGACGGTCTCGCATTTGTGCTCGATGTCGTCGTCGGCCGAGGTCTGCGTGAACACGGGGCTGGTCTCGGTCAGACCGTAGCATATGGTGATCTCGGTCATGTTCATGCGGTCCATGACCTCGCGCATGGTCTCGGGC
>CANOBU010000099.1 GCA_947564425.1 uncultured Eggerthellaceae bacterium | reverse complement strand
CGGGTACTTTGACACATTCAAAATGTGTCAAAGTACCCGACCCCCGACACGCCCCGTCACACCCCGTCACGCCGGGCTATTCCACCTCGAAGTCGATCTCTTCCACGTCCAGGCGGGGGAACAGCGGGGCTCCCACTTCCACGGTGTTGCCGGCGGGCAGCTGGCCCCAGGCCGTCGCGCCCTCGATGTCGGTGACGGCGGTTATATCGCCCAGCCCCAACCGGCGGAAGGCCTCGGCCGAGGTGTTGGGAGCAAAGGGCGCCATGTACAACGCGATGATGCGTATGGCCTCCAGCAGGTTGTACATCACGGCGGCCAGCTCGGCCGGCGCCTCGGGGCGCTCATCTTTCGCCAGGCGGAAGGGCGCCATCTCCTCCACGTACAGGTTGGCGGCCTGGGCCAGCTCCTGCACGGCAGCCACGGCCCCGGTGAAGTCCACCTCGGCCATGGCGGCATCGTATTTCCCGTACAGCCCCTCGGCCACGGCCTGCAGCGGGTTGCGCTCCACCATAGCCTGCGCCTCCGCGGCACCGGGGGCAGCCGGACCCACGCCGGGGCCGCCCGCCGCCAGGGACTCTGCGGCATTCGGCACACCGGGCACGGCCGGCACCTTCCCGCCGAAGTACTTCCCCGTCATGTTGAACACGCGGCTGCACAGGTTTCCCCAGGTGTTGGCCAGTTCGTTGTTGTACACCTGCACCATGCGCTCCAGGCTGATGGAGCCGTCCGAGCCGAAGTGCACGTCGCTCATGAAGTAGTAGCGGTAGGCATCCACGCCGAACACGCGCACCATATCCTGCGGCGACAGCGCGTTGCCCTTCGACTTCGACATCTTCTCGCCCTTGGTCAGCAGAAAGCCGTGCCCGAACACCGTGTGCGCGGGCTCGTAGCCGGCCGCCAGCAGCATGGCCGGCCATATGACGCAGTGGAAGCGCGTGATGTCCTTGCCCACGAAGTGGTACTGCATGGGCCAGGCGTCCTCGAAGGCGCCGGGGCGCTCGGAGTCGCCGTAGCCGATACCGGTGAAGTAGGCCAGCAGCGCATCGGCCCACACGTAGGCCACATGGCCCTCGTCGAAGGGCAGCGGCACGCCCCAATCGAAGGTGGAGCGGCTGATGGAGAGGTCCTTCAGGCCGCCTTCTACGAAGGTGACTATCTCGTTGCGCCGCGACTCCGGGCGGATGAAATCGGGATGGGAGGCGTAGAAATCAAGCAGGGGCTGTTGAAATTCGGACAACTTGAAGAACCAGTTCTCCTCGCCGCTGGCCATCAGCTGCACGGGGCGCTTGCAATCGGGGCACACGAACCGCCCTTCCTCGTCCTTCTCCAGATCGCTTTCGGCGTAGTAGGTTTCCTCGTGCACGCAGTACCAGCCCTCGTAGCTTCCCTTGTACAGGTAGCCCTTGTCGTAGAGGTCCTGCCAGAACCGCTGCACGCTGGCGGCGTGGCGCGGCTCGGTGGTGCGCACGAAATCGGTGTAGGTTATGCCCAGCAGATCCCACGTGTCGCGGAAGGCGGGCTCCATGGAATCGCACCACTCCTGGGGGGTCATGCCCTTGGCGGCGGCGGTGTCGGCCACCTTCTGGCCGTGCTCGTCCATACCGGTGACGAAATTCACATCGTAGCCGTTCATGCGCTGGTAGCGGGCCACCGTGTCGGCAGCGATGGTGGTGTAGGCCGTGCCCAGATGCGGCGCGGCGTTCACGTAGTAGATAGGCGTTGTGAAGCTGTAGGTTCCCTTGGACATGCTGTGCTCCTTGCGCAGGTTCCCGATGTTCGCTTTCGCTCGTGAAAGTATACTCCATCAGCCTGCGCGAGCCAGGTCGCATCGGCCCAGATGACGGCTGCCGACAAATGGTGCAACCCTTGGCTTCTTCGGGAAATCCTGTGAATAGGGCGCTTTGGGGCCGGCCCGGGCTATGATGGGCCCATGGTTTTTACGGAACAGACCCGAAAACGGCGTCGCGATAACCGGGTACAAGGCCACTGCAGCCCGATGCCAGATGCTCCCGGCTTAACGCAACGCACCTCCAACCGGGCGTCGCGGGCCCGCGGCTTGGCATGGCGGGGGTTCGCCCTGCTGCTGGTCGGGGTGCTCGCCTGCACGGGCATAGGCCCGGGCGCAGGCGAAGGGGGCGTTGCACCCAGTGCTCCCGATGCCGCCCACGCAGATTCCCGCGCCTCCGATGCCGCCGCGGCGACTTCGGGCAACCTCGCAGCCCCGAGCTTCGGCCACGCCTCTCTGGCCTGGGCCGACGAGGGCTCGACGCGCCCCGAAACCGCCTATGAGCTGCAGCAGCGCATCGAGGCGGTGCAGGCCGACTACAGCCAGGCCCAGCAGCAGGCCGAGGAAGCCGCCCGCCTGGTGAGCGAGCACAAGGAGCGCGTCGACCAGATAGAGCGCGAGATTCCCCGTCAGCAGGAACGCAGCGCCCGGGCAACCCGCGACCTGTACAAGCTGCAGCAGCAGAGCGTGAGCGTGGTCACCCTGCTGGTGTCGGCGGGCAGCCTGCAGGAATTCCTGTCGCACCTGGAATACGTCACGCGCATAACCGATGCGAATTTCGCCGAGATAAACCGCCTGGCCCAGCTGAAGGACGAGCTGGACACCACCCGCGAAGAGCTCGAGGCATCCCAGGCCCAGGCCGAAGCGCGCGTGGACGAGGTGCGCATGACCCTGGAAGCGGCCCAAGAGGCCCAGGCCGAAGCCCAGCGGCGCCTGGAGGAAGAGGCGCGCCTGGAAGCCGAAGCCGCCGCCAACGCCAAGCAGCTGGAAGAGCAGCCGCGCGACAACACCGAGGGCGGCGTCCCGGCCGGCGGCAACAGCCCGGCTCCGGCCCCCGACCCCGAGCCGGAGCCGGAGCAGCCCACCACCCCTTCGGGCCCCTCGGCGGTCGATCCGCCCTCGTCCTCCGACGAGGCCACCTTCGTGGCGAAGTGGGCGCCCCGCATCGATGCCTACCTGGCAGGCTCGCCCATGGCCGGCCAAGGCGAGTCCTTCGCCCGGGCCGCCTATGCCTACAACGTGGATCCCCGCTTCTCGCCGGCCATCGCCTGCACCGAAAGCGGCAAGGGGCGCTACTGCTTCCTACCCCATAACGCCTGGGGCTGGGGCTCATGCAGCTGGGAATCGTGGGAAGAGGCCATCGACGACCACGTGCGCGGCCTGGCCAACGGCTACGGCTATACCATATCCGTAGAGGGCGCCAAGAAATACTGCCCGCCCAACTGGGAATTCTGGTACAACAACACCTCGTCCCAGATGGACCTCATCTAACCGCCCGTTCCCCTTATTCGCGCAGTTTGGCGCGGCGGGCGCGCCAATCGGGCAGCGCGCGGTCCATGACCTCCTGGAACTCCGGGCCGTGGCCGGGTGCCACCAGGTGCGCCAACTCGTGCACCACCACGTATTCCAGGCATTCCGGCGGATACAGCGCCAGCACCACGTTGATGCAGATGCGCCCGGTGGAGGGCTGGCAGCTGCCCCAGCGCGACTTCATCTTGCGGTATGCCAGCGGCCCCGCCTTCACGCCCAGCACCGGCTCCCAGCGCTCCACCAAAGCCGGCACGAAGGCCTCCACCACCTGGCGCCATTCGCGCACCTGGGCGGTATCGGCAGCGGCGGCCAGCGCCATGGGCGAACCCTCGTAGCGCCGCTGGGCCTTCAGGATCCAGTCGCGCTTCTGGCGCACGAAGTCGGCTGCCAGGTCGTCGGGGTACGCATAGGGTACCGACACCTCCACGCGGCCGTCGGGCTGCACGCGGATGTTCACGTTCTTCAGGTGCTTCTTCTCGATAACCCAAACCTCAAAGTCATCCACGAATATCAGCCGCTTGGCGGGCATGTTCTGATACCAGGTCATAGGGAATCGGCCGCATCCCCGTCGCGCACCCGCAGCACCAGGTCGTAGGCTTCATTGCGGGGAATACCCAGCTCGTCGGCCAGCTGGCGGGCCACCTGCTTGGGGCGCTCGCCGGCCGCCAGCAGCG
>CANOBU010000098.1 GCA_947564425.1 uncultured Eggerthellaceae bacterium | reverse complement strand
CGCCTCCCGGGAGGCCCGGGCCGCATTGGCGGCCGCCTTGGCCTGCGCCGCCAGGGCGGCCTCGTCGGGCTGGGCGGCCAGGGCGTGCTCGATGGCCTCGACCAGCGTCTCGGCGATGCGCATGTTCGCCGCCAGCCTATCCTCGCCGTTCACCAGCGTCCACGGGGCGAAATCGAAGTTCGTCGCCTCCAGCAGCCGGTCGTACAGGGCATAGGCCTCCTTGTAATGCTTCACCTGGGCGAGCTTGCCGTCGCTCACGCGCCAGGCGGTGTTGGGGTCGCTGCGCAGGCGCTTCAGGCGCTTGCGCTGGGCATCGCGGCTGACATGCACGAAGAACTTGATGACCACGTAACCGTCGCTCACGAGCTCCTTCTCGAAGCCATGGGCCATGCGGCGGTAGGTGTCCACCACGTCGCCGTGGAACTCCCCGCGGGCCTTGGCGGCGCCCTCCAGCAGCGTCGCTCCCAGGTCCGCCGATGCGCCCTTGGCCTTCTTCTTGGGCTTCTTGGCGCCGCCGCAGGCTATCTCGAAGAGCGCCTGGTCGATGGCGGCCGTGTACCATCCGCGATCGTAGAACGTCATGGTGCCGCGCTCGCCCAGCGCCTGCCAGAATTCCTGCATCACCGGGTAGTAGCCCGTCACGCCCCAGGGAAGCCCGGGGAAATCGCGCAGGGCCTCCGTGTCGAAGTCGGGGGTCACGTGGACGCTGGCGGCCCGGGCGTCCAGCTCGTACATGAGGTCCGAGATGCGGCTGCCCTTCCCGGCGCCCCCCCAGCCCTCGAACAGCACCACCAGGCCGATGCCCGCCTTGCGAGCCTCCTGCTGCAGCACCACCAGCTTGCGCACCAGCTGCTTGTATGCGGGCTTGAACTCCTCCTTCGACAGCGCCTCGGCGGAGAAATCTACGGACTCGAGCATGGGATTCCTTTCGTCTCTGGTGCGATGATACTCCAATCGGCCCCCGGCCGCCGGGGCCTCTCGGAATATACAGACGAGGGGCGCGGGCGCTGTTTTCGCTTTCCCGACAGCAGCCCCTTTCCCCGGCATCGCGCCGTGCATTGCGCTATAGTGGGAAGATGGCCCGAAAGCGATATCCAAGGGGAGGAAACCGATGGCATCCGACAACCTCAGCGATCAATCCCACGAGCCCATCCCCCTGGGCGTCGACCCCGACGAGCTGCGGCGCATCATAGCCGAGACCCAGATAGACGTGGCGCCCCGGGCCCAGGCCGCACCCCCTATCGGCGACTACGCGGAGGGCATGGAGGAAGCCGAGGAGGCCGACGACTCCTTCGAGGCCTACGAGCGCGAGAAGGCGCTGATGTTCGACAACTTCTTCGCCGACCTCGACGAGGATGACGAAGGGGACGGGGCCGACCCTTATATGCAGAACCGGGAGCTCTCGTGGCTCACCTTCAACGAGCGCGTGCTCGACCAGGGCTCCGACGATTCGGTGCCCCTGTTGGAGCGCCTGAACTTCATATCCATATTCAGCTCGAACCTGCAGGAGTTCTTCATGGTGCGGGTGGGCAGCCTGACCGACCTGTCGCTGATCGAGCCGCCGGTGGTCGATTCCAAGACGGGCATGACCGCCAAGCAGCAGCTGCGGGCCATCCACGACCGCTGCCACGAGCTGTACCCCATACAGGAATCCATCTACGAGCACGTGCGGGGGCTGCTGGCCCAGCAGGGGGTGCGCCACCTGCGTCCCGGCGATCTGTCCGACGAGCAGAAGAACTACCTGTACGGCATGGTGAAGCACAACATCGAGCCGTTCCTGTCGCCCCAGATCATCAATTCGCGCCATCCCTTCCCCCATATCGAGAACGGCAAGCTGTATATATTGGTGCGCCTGGACGACAAGGCCGCCGAAGCCGAGCGCAAGAAGAAGAAATCGAAGGGCAAGAAGGGCAAGGGCGGCGCCGATGGCGTGGTGCTGGGCCTGATACCCCTGCCCCACCAGTGCGAGCGCATCATAAAGCTGCCGGGGCGGGGCTTCCAGTTCATCCTGCTGGAGCATGCCATCGAGATGTTCGTGCCCGAGATATTCGGCATGTACCGGATAAAGCACACCAATGTGATATGCGTCACCCGCAACGCCGACCTGGATGCCAGCCAGGGCGGCGACGAGCTGGACGACGACTACCGCGAGCACATGAAGCGCCTGCTGAAGAAGCGCTCGCGCCTGGCGCCGGTGCGCCTGGAGTGCGAGCGGCCCCTGTCGCCGGTGATGTCCACGCTGATGCTGAAGAAGCTGGGCCTGAAGCGCCATCAGGTCTACGACACCACGGTGCCGCTGGACATGGGCTTCACCTACGGTTTGGGCAAGCACCTCTCCGAGAAGAAGCAGGCGGCCCTGACCTACCAGCCCTTCACGCCGGCCTGGCCCACCTGCTTCGACCGCAACCGCCCCATCATCGAGCAGGTGAGCCAGCGGGACACCCTGCTGTTCTACCCCTACGAGTCGATGGACCCCTTCGTGCAGCTGCTGCGCGAGGCGGCGGCCGACCCCGATGTGCTGTCCATCAAGATAACCCTGTACCGGCTGGCCAGCCAATCGCACCTGGCCGAGGCCCTGATCGCCGCAGCCGAGGCGGGCAAGGAGGTCACGGCCCTGTTCGAGCTGCGGGCCCGCTTCGACGAGAGCAACAACATCGAATGGTCCCAGCGCTTCGAGGAGGCCGGCTGCAACGTGCTGTACGGCTTCAGGGACTTCAAGGTGCATTCGAAGATCTGCTGCATCACGCGGCGCCTGCCCGACGGCAGCCTGCAGCATATCACCCAGCTGGGCACCGGCAACTACAACGAGAAGACGGCCCGGCTCTACACCGACCTCAGCTCCATCACCACCGACCCGCGCATAGGCCGCGATGCCGTGGAGTTCTTCCGCAACATGCAGCTGGAGAACATATCCGACGACTACGAGGTGCTCAGCGTGGCGCCCCTGCAGATAAAGTCACTCCTGCTGTCGAAGCTGGACGAGCAGATCCACCTGGCGCGCCAGGGCAAGCCCTGCGGCGTGTTCTTCAAGACGAATTCCATCACCGACAAGGATGTCATCGAGAAGATCGCCGAGGCCTCGCGGGCCGGCGTGAAGGTGACCCTGTTCGTGCGCGGCATCTGCTGCCTGCTGCCCCGCATCGAGGGCGAGACGGAGCTGGTGCGGGTGGTGTCGATCGTCGGCCGCCTGCTGGAGCACAGCCGCATCTACTGCTTCGGCACCAACGAGGATTGCTCCATATACCTGAGCAGCGCCGACCTGATGACCCGCAACCTGAACAAGCGCATCGAGATAGCCTGGCCCATCCTGGACGGCGATATCAAGCAGCGCATCCTCACCTACATAAGCATATGCATGCACGACACGGCGAAGCTGCGCGAGCTGCGGTCGAACGGCACCTACACCCCCCTGGGGGCTTTCTGCGAGCTGGACATGGACGGCAATCCGGAACCGGCCTATAACTCCCAGGAGGCGCTGATCGACCAAGCCCAGCTGGCGGCCTTGGAAGCGGGGCTGCCCCGCCTGCAGGCGCCGGCGCCGCAGGAAGAGGTGCTGACCGGGAAGGATGTGGAAACGGTCGTGCCCCTGGCCGCCGAGGGCACCGAGACCCAGGACCCGAACCAGCGCGTGAGCGACCTGCGCGAGCGGCTGACGGCGGTGCCGGGCGTCCAAGCCGACCCCGCCCTGGAGCCCCTCACCGACATGCGCCTGGGCGAGATCCTGCCCGGCGAGGGCGAAGGCGACCCCTTGCTGCCCGATTTGCCGGACGAGGCGGACGGCTTCTTCGCGCGCCAGAGCCAGCAGATTGAGATGCCCCCCGAGAAGAAGGGCGGTTTCTTCAGCCGCCGCCGCAAGTAGCCCTCCGGGGATGCCGGTTCGGGAGAAGGCCGAGGGGGCACCCAGTCGCTCAAACAGTCCTCGCCTTCGGCTGCGGAACTCGCTTTATGGGCGCCCCCTCGGCCTTCTCCCGAACCGGCATCCCTGCAACCCAGCCATCGACGGCTTGAAGAAAACCGCTGGAAGCGATAGAAAGCCCCTGTCACAAGGCCTAGCGTCCTGCGGGCGCGGGTCGGGAGGGCCGGGTGGCGTTCACAAAGCGAGTTCC
>CANOBU010000097.1 GCA_947564425.1 uncultured Eggerthellaceae bacterium | reverse complement strand
GGGAGCCTCCCTATTTGTCACTATCCGGATGTAAACAACGTCTTGGCACTGAACACCTAGCACCCCCCCCGACACCGGCAATGTGTCAAAGTACACGTCCCCCGACACGCCCCCCGACAAGCCCCGACACGCTCTGGTTGCTTTGCTGCGTCATCCGGAGGGAAACAGACGGGTGATTCGGGCTTCGGGCGGGCGGTCGTGGAGTAGAATCGAACCGAAGGCATCCGGGTAAGGGAACCGGGCTTCGGGCCGGTTCGGATGCGTTTCGCGATAATCCATGGGGGGTACCATGAGGATAGGCATACCGAAAGACCCGCGGTCGGGTCGGAAGCTGGCGGCCGCAACGCCGGATACCGTCGGCAAGCTGGCGAAGCTGGGCTACGAGGTGGTGGTGGAAGCCGGCGCCGGAGCCGCGGCCGATTACCCGGATGGCGCTTATGCCGCTGCCGGCGCCGCCATCGTGGAGCCGGCAGATGCCTGGGGCGCCGATATCGTGCTGGTTGTGGATGCTCCCGATCAGGCATTCGTAGAGCGGATGAAGCCCGGTACCACCCTGATCGGGCGCTTGGACCCCTGGAACAACGAGCCGCTGCAGCAGCTCTGCCAAGAGCGGGGCCTTACGGCGCTGGCCGTGGATGCGGTACCCCGCCTTTCCCGGGCCCAGTCGCTGGATGTGCGCTCATCCATGATGAACGTGGCGGGCTACCGGACGGTGATCGAGGCAGCCGCCGCCTTCAGCCGCACCTTCGCCGGCCAGGTGACCGCTGCCGGCAAGACCAAGCCGGCCCGCGTGTTCGTCATCGGCGTGGGGGTGGCGGGCCTGGCGGCCATCGGCACGGCCGGCGCCCTGGGGGCCCAGGTGTTCGCCACCGATGTGCGCGCCGATGTGGCCGACCAGGTGGAATCGCTGGGGGCGACTTTCGTTCCCATACCCGTGGTCCAGCAGAGCGCCGACGGCTACGCCCAGGCGCTCGACGAACAGCAGGAGCGCCTGACCCAGGCGGTCTACGAAGAGCAATGCGCCCTGAGCGACGTGGTGATAACCACCGCCCAGGTGCCCGGCCGCCCGGCCCCGCTGCTGATCACCGCCCAGGCGGTAGAAGCCATGAAGCCGGGCTCGGTCATCGTGGATATGGGAGCCTCGCCCCTGGGCGGCAACTGCGAGCTATCCCAGGCGGGGCAGGCGGTGTGCACGCCGGGCGGCGTCACTATATTGGGCTACGACGACCTGCCCGGGCGCCTGCCGGGACAGGCCTCGCAGCTGTACGGGCAGAACATGGTGAACCTGCTGAAGCTGCTGACCCCCGGAAAGGACGGGCGTCTGGCCCTGGACCTGGACGATGAGGTGCAGCGCGGCATAACCATGACCCTGGACGGCCAGGGTATGTGGCCGCCCCCGCCGGTGAAGGTGTCGGCGGCGCCCGCTCCTGTGGATTCGGGGAAGGAAGAGGCCGGAAACACCGCCGGGAAAGGCGGTTCCCCGATGGCGGCTGCCCTGTCGCCGGCTTCCCCGGAGGACGCATCCCTGCAAGCCACCCAGCGGGCCGACGCCCACACCATGCGCGGGCTGCTGTGGAAGGCCCTGGCGGCCGTCGTGGTGGTGGCCCTGGTGGCCGCGGCACCCGCGGAGATGCAGGGGAGCTTCTTCATATTCGCCCTGGCCTGCGTGGTGGGCTTCTACGTCATAACCAGCGTGACCCATCGGCTGCATACGCCGCTCATGGCTGTGACCAATGCCATCAGCGGCATCATCGTTGTGGGTGCCATCCTGCAGATGTGCTCGAGCCCGCAGCCGGCGGTCGCGGTGCTGGCGGCCATCGCTGTGGCCATCGCCTCTATCAACATCTTCGGCGGCTTCCTGGTTACGCACCGCATGCTGAAGATGTTCGAGAGGAGCTCCGAATGATGGCCGGCAGCTTCCAAACCGTCGCCTCTATGGCAGCGGCGCTCCTGTTCATTCTGGCTTTGGCGGGGCTTTCGCGCCAGAAGACGGCGAAGCAGGGGAACTACCTGGGCATGGTGGGCATGGCCGTAGCCATCGGGGCCACCACGGCCCTGGCCCTCGCGCAATCCCCTGCCCCGTGGATGGCTGCCGCGCTGCTGGCCGCCGCCCTGGCCGTGGGCGCCGTGGCGGGCATCGCCAAGGCCCGGCGCGTGCAGATGATCGCCATGCCCCAGCTGGTGGCGCTGCTCCATTGCTTCGTGGGTGCAGCGGCGGTGCTGGTGGGCTTCGACTCGTTCCTGCTGCAGCCGGGCGGCTGGTTCGAAGGTCGCATGAATGTGTACCATCTGGGCGAGGTGGGGCTGGCGGTGTTCATCGGCGGCGTCACGTTCACCGGCTCCATCGTGGCCAACCTGAAGCTGTCCGGCCGCCTGTCGGGCAAGCCCCTGGTGCTTCCTGGGCGCAACCTGCTGAACGTGCTCATGCTGGCGGCCTATGTGGCGCTGGTAGTGCCCTTCGGGATGTCCGTCGGCGCAGCGGCGGGGCTGCCCTACCTCATTGCCATCGCGGTGCTGTCCTTCGTGCTGGGGGCTCATCTGGTGCTGGCTATCGGCGGCGGCGACATGCCCGTGGTGGTGTCGCTGCTGAACTCGCTCTCGGGCTGGGCGGCGGCTATGGCGGGATTCACCCTGGGCAACGACCTGCTGATCGTAACCGGCGCGCTGGTGGGATCGTCGGGTGCCTACCTGTCATACATCATGTGCAAGGGCATGAACCGCTCCCTTACCGCGGTGCTGCTGGGTGGCTTCGGCGAAGGGAGCGCCCCGAGCGCTTCGACGGCTGGCGCCGCAAGCGGGGCGCCGGACAGCGGGGCGTCCTATCGCGAGACCACCGCGGACGAGGTGGCGCACCTGCTGAAGGATTCCAAATCGGTGGTCATCGCCCCTGGCTACGGCATGGCGGTGGCCCAGGCCCAGTTCCCCGTGGCCGAGCTGGCCAAGCGCCTGCGCAGCCGGGGCGTGGACGTGCGCTTCGCCATCCATCCCGTGGCCGGCCGCATGCCCGGCCACATGAACGTGCTTCTGGCCGAAGCCAAGGTTCCCTACGATTCCGTCTTCGAGATGGACGAGGTGAACGACGACTTCCCCGCCGTGGATACCGTGCTGGTGGTGGGGGCCAACGACACCGTGAACCCCTCGGCCGAGACCGACCCCGCCAGCCCCATCGCCGGTATGCCCGTGCTGCGCGTGTGGGAGGCGGCCAACGTGGTGGTGCTCAAGCGCTCCATGGGTAACGCGGGCTATGCGGGGGTGGGCAATCCCCTGTTCTCCAACGGCAACACGGCCATGCTGCTGGGCGATGCCAAGCAGAGCATCGAGGCCGTGAACGCCGCCCTGTAAACCGCTGGGAAACGGGTAGGCTACCGGATGCTGGCAGCTTGCAGGTGGCGGTGCCTTCGGCACCGGGGTCCCGTAACATTCTGCGCGATTCCCCGCAGCGCGGGGTGGAAACCATGCAAGCTGCGCCCCGGACCGAAGCGCGCGAATGACGGCATCGGAACCGGAGGCGTCCAAGCGAGGGAAAGGATGCTGCCATGGCTTACAAGATCGTCGATGCTGAATATGTGCTGGACAACCTGGGGACGCTTCCGCTGGTGGATGTGCGCCCGGATTTCATGTACGAGGAGAGCCGGATTCCCGGCGCCATCTCCATCGAGCTGATCAAGGCGAAGGAATCGCCACGCGACACCGCCGAGTGCTTCGTCGAGGAGTTCGCCAAGGCCGGCCTGGGGCCGCAGGACAATTTCATCGTGTACTGCTATGACGGCGGCCTGGCCCGCGAGGCCTGCGACCTGCTGGAATCCCAGGGCTACAGCGGCCAGCAATGCTACCAGGGAAGCTGGGTCGACTGGATCTCCGACGACTCGCGGCCCGTGGAGGCGTAGAGGTGTCTCCTGCGCCTATCTCTCGAGCAAAACGGGTATCTTCTGTTGCGAGCACGCGCTGAGCTTGCAGTATATACGTTACCCATGTGGGGTACGCTGCCCGAAAGCGGCCCTCTTGGGATGCTCTACTTCAGGAATTTCCGTCTTCGGTGGTCACTATCGCAACTTTTTAGAGCCTTTGCAGGGAGCGCACGGGGTTTGTCAAGAAGTCTGTGTAAGTCCCATCACAGGTACCTCTCTATCCG
>CANOBU010000096.1 GCA_947564425.1 uncultured Eggerthellaceae bacterium | reverse complement strand
CTGCCGTAAGGGCGCCCACGGCCCGCGCCGATTCGTCATCGAGGGCGGCATCGACCTCGTCGAGCAGCAGCACGGAGGGCCGCGTGGCGAAGGTGCGCAGCAGCGCCACCCGTGCCGCCTGTCCGCCGGAGAGCCGGGCGGCATCGCGGTCGAGGGGCACATCGAGCGCAGCGCGCTCCAGCAGCCGGGACAGGTCGGCATCGGAGGGCGCGGGCTCGGCTGCGTGCACCTTCAGCGTCCAGGGGAGCCGCAGGTTCTCGCCTACGGTGCCGGGTACCAGCGATGCCCGCTGCGGTACCAGGGCCACGCGGCTGCGCCACTGCTGGGGGCTGAAGCTGCCGCTGGGCCTGCCGTCGAGCAGCAGCTCGCCCGCCCGGCGCTCCATCATAAGGGCGCAGGCCCGCAGCAGCATCGATTTGCCGGCGCCCGAAGGCCCGGTGAGGTCGTAGATGAGCCCCGCCTCCAGGGCGAAGCCCACATGGCGCAGCAGGGCGGGTGCGCCGGCCCCCTCATCGGAGGGGAGGCTGTAGCCCACCGTTATATCCCGTGCTTCGAAGAGCGCCATGGCTGCGGCCGCATCCCGCCTCGACGTCCCGCTAGTCCAGCAGGTCGCTGCCGTCGATGCAGGTGTCCTCTTTCTGGCCGACGCTGGGCGCATCCTTGCCGGACGAACCCTTATCCTTGGCAGGGGCCGAGCCGTTCGATTTCGCCGGCTTCTCCTTCGGCGCATCCGGGGCCGGGGTGCTGTCCTGCCCCTGGGTGCCCGTCGCGCCGTTATCGGTGGGGGCTGCCGCCGGTGCAGCCGGCTGTTGGTAGGAAGCGTCCTCCTGGCCGGTATCGGCATCCTCGACAGGCTCCTCTGCTGCAGGGGATTCTGCCTCGTTGCTGTTCGCCTCTTCATCGGCCGCCGCAGAGGACGGGCTCGATTGTGCGGACTGCCCTTGCGAAGAGGCGCTGGAAGAGCTGCCGTTCGATTCCGAGGCACAGGCCCCCAGACCCATGGTTGCCAGGCACAGGATCAGGGCCGATGCCGCCAGCTTCGATTTCATTCCCATCATGCTTCCTCCTCTGCTCTTCATCTGGTTCAGCGCTTGTAGGTGTAGGGCTTGCCGTTCTCCACCAGATACAGGTAGGTGCTATGGCCGCGGACTTCCTTGGCGCCGAGGCCCTTGAGGGTCTTGGTGGTGTCGGGGTCGCAGAACAGCTTCTTGCCGTTCCAGCGCACCTCTACCCAGCCGTGGGGGTTCGCAACGGCTTCGCCCGACAGCTTCACGTTCACCAGCTTGCCCGCAACGGGGTTCGCGTTGTAGCCGAGGCCCTTGGCAACCCAGCCCAGCAGCGCCGCCTTCTCGTAGCAGTTGCCCGCCTTGGCCCGGTACATCTTCTTGGCGGCGGCTTTCGTCCATGCGCCCTTCAGGTTGGTAGCGGCGGATTTGTATCGCAGGTCCGTGATGTAGTCGAAAGCCGCCTTCAAGGCGCCATCACCCGTGCCGAAGCGCTTGATGAGCGCCTTCACATCGGCATCGAGCACCTTGTCGCCGCTGTTCAGGGATCCGATGACCTGCTTCGTCTTCGACCAGGCGCCGTAGTAGGTCCTGCCATCCTTCCCCTTGGCGTAGGCGCGCACCTGGGCGAAGCAGTTGGCCGGCCCGCTGAGCTTCTTCAGGACGGTGCTGGCGGTCGTGCGCTTCGCCACCTTCTTGGTTCTGGCGCCGGAGAGGTCCCGGTATTTGGAATAGCGGATCTGGTAACCCGTTGTATCGGCTTTGGAGCCCTTCGCCCACGTGGCCTGGAAGCCGCCCTTCGCGGCCTTCAGGCTCTTCAGCGCCACAGCGCGCGGGGTCACCACCAGCTTGTAGCTGGCGCTTCCGGCTGCGCAGGCGGCGGTGGCGGGGGAGGTTGCCTTGATAGTGGCGGTGCCCATGCCCTTCGCGGCCACCCTGCCCGTTGCGTCGACCGTGGCGACCTTCCGGTTGGAAGAGGAGTACGCGACAGGGGCGTCCGTGTTCACGGCGAGCTTGTTCGTGAACCGTGCGCCGTAGGTCTTGCTCACGGTACGGGCCTTGTAGGACAGCGGCGCCTCGCCGTTCGCGATGGAGGCGGCCTTGTAGGTTCCTGCGGCGGCACCCGCATCGGCGGCGAAGGCCACGGCCGGAGCGGTTCCCGCCAAGGACAGCGCCAGCACGGCTGCCATGAATGCTTTGAAGCCCCCCTGCAATCTCGCGGTTATCATCGCAACCTCCTATTCCGGCTTCGAGAAGCCCATGAAATACGTCTTGCCGTTGTCGCCTTTCAGCAGGTTCACCGTGGCGTTCCTGTATTTGTACAGCAGGTCCTTGCCGTACACCTCGTTGCCGCTCTCGTCCAGCACGAACAGGCATCCCGTATAGGTGCTCGTGCGCAGGGGCTTTCCCAGGAGCGCCAGCAGGTCCGCAGCCTCCCGACCCTTCTGCGCGGCGGCCCGCAGCTTCTGCGTATCGGCCGGCAGGTACTGCCCGTTGCCGTCGAAGCAATAGATGGCCCCCTTGTAGTACGACAGCCCCGTGGCCATGCGGCCGTTCTCCAGATACAGCCGGGTGCCCTGGGCGTTGTAGCCGGCCTTGGCCGTGCCGCTCTTCGTAACCTGGTACTTCTGCCCCTCCACCGTTGCGATGCGCGTTTTCGAGCCGGTGAGCAGCTTCCCCGTCGGGCCGAATACGTACCAGGTGCCCTTCACCTTGCAGGGCCCGGTGGCCACGCGTCCGTTGGCTGCGAAGTAATACTTCGCCTTCGAGGTGGTCACGAAGCTGTTGGTGACCTTCTGACCGAACTTATAGTAATAGTAGTACCGGCCCGATTTCACCAGACCGTTCTTCGATGATTTCGGGCTGGTCAGGCCGGTGGGACGCTCGCCGATGTAGCGCGAGGTGGCGTAGCCGTTGGAACCGGTGGGCGCCATCAGCCTTACGGAGCGGAAATGGTAGCCGTTGCCCGTGCCGTAGTACGAGGCGAAATCCTTCGCCTCGGCGAACAGCGGATCGTAGTAGCGCCCGTTGATCTTGGCGGTGCTGTGGCCCCCGGTGCCGGTTTTGGAATCGACCCCCACCGATACGTCCGTGTAGCCGATGGCCAGGGCAAGGTAGCCCAGGGCGGCCGCATCGGAGACGCAGCAGCCCATGCGGTAGCCGTTGTATTTGCGCGTGAAGTGGTCGTTGGCAAAATCGGCCGCCCAGCCGGCGTAGTTGCTGAACGTGCGGTACTGGTGGTAATAGCCGTCCATCACCCAGTTGAAGCAGCGCCTCAGCTTCTGGGATTTCGACATGCCCGGGGTGGTGATGGAGGCCAGCACCTTCCGTGCCGCCAGCAGGGCCTTGTACTCCTTCGCCTGGTAGGCGGGCATCTTCACCCCGGTGGGCCGGTACAGCGCGCTGCCGCGCTTGCAGGCCTCCACGATTCCCTTCGGCGAGATATAGTAGGTGATCTTCCCGCTTCTTACCGTGCCCGTCTTCATGGCGCCGCTCTGGGCGAAGAAGCGGTAGTTCTTGCCCACCTTCAGCAGGCCCGTCTGCATCACGCCGTTGCGGGCGAAGTAATAGGTGGACTTGCCGATCTTCCGCAGCCCCTTCTGCATGGCGCCGGTGCGGTCGAAGTAGTAGGAGGCGCCCTCGATCTTCTTCTTGCCCGTGAGCTTCTTGCCCGCCTTGTAATAATAGGTCTTGCCGTTCTTCGCCACCCAGCCATCGCTGAGCGATGCGGCCGCCACGGCGGCATGGGCTTCTTCGGGTTCCAAGGTTGCCAGGGGGGCGGGGAGTGCAAGCACCAGGGCCAGCAGGATGGCCAGTGCGGCCTTCGAGCCCTTCGCGGTCCGGGTTTCCATGGGCATCATCTCCTTATCCGCATTCGTGCGTGCCCTCCCATTAAAGCACATGCGGGCCGTCTGCGGATAATGCGAAAAGGCCGGGAACCTCGGGTTCCCGGCCTTGGCGTTGCAGTGGCGGGACGTACGAGACTTGAACTCGCGACCTCCGACGTGACAGAACCGAGGTGAAATCATCGATCTCGGTGTCCGATGCGCTTTCAAACTGGTCCAAATCATTATCGAGAACCTAAGTGATTTTGATTCATTCGGTTTCTGAAAACACACCTCTGAACCCGAAAGATTCACCAGTTAGATACGTTGCTTTCTATTGAGCTGAATGCAT
>CANOBU010000095.1 GCA_947564425.1 uncultured Eggerthellaceae bacterium | reverse complement strand
CACCCGGCACAGCACCCGGCACACCGCACCCCAAAGCACCCGGCACCCCCGGCACGCCCTTGAATGTCGAGGTTTAGGAGGAAGCTATGACAGTTGATGTCGCCGCCGCTATGGCCAAGCGCGGCTTCAAGGAGCTGACCGACGAAGACCTGCGCGGGCAGGGCATCGAGGCGGTGAAATGCCGGGCCTGCAGCGGCTACGGCAACTGCGGCTACAAGACGTTCCGCCTGTACAAGGGCGGCCCTTACTCGGTGTGCAACCTGCGCTTCCAGAAGATCCAGCAGGGCGATGCCGAAGGCGAAGGAGCCGCCGAGGCTGCGGCGGAATAGAAAGGCGATTACCATGACGTGGACCATACCCATGCCCGATAAACCCGTGGTGGCCGTGGCCGGTGCAACCGGTGCCGTGGGCCAGGAATTCATGCAGGTGCTGCACGACCTGGACTTCCCCGCCAGCGAGGTGCGAGCCCTGGCCTCGGCGCGGTCGGCCGGCAAGCGCATCGCCTTCGGCGGCTGCGGGGATGTGCCCCGGGGCCAGCTGGTGGTGCAGGAGATGACCCCCGACAGCTTCGAAGGCGTCGATATCGCGTTGTTCTCGGCCGGCGCCGATGTGTCGCGCGCCCTGCGCCCAGCGGTCACAGCCGCCGGTGCGGTGATGATCGACAACTCCAGCGCCTTCCGCATGGATGACGATGTGCCCCTGGTGGTGCCCGAGGTGAATCCCGGCGACATCGCCTGGCACAGCGGCGTCATAGCCAACCCCAACTGCTCTACCATCCAGATGGTGGCCGCGCTGAAGCCCCTTTACGACCTGGCCCGCATCCGCCGTGTGGTGGTGGCTACCTACCAGGCGTCGTCCGGCGCCGGCGCCAAGGCCATGGCCGAGCTCTACGACCAAACGCGGCAGTTCCTCGACGGTGCCCGCGACGGCGAGCTGACCATCGAGGCCTTCGCGCACCAGATCGCCTTCAACTGCATCCCCCACATCGATGTGTTCCTGGAGGACGGCTCCACCAAGGAAGAGTGGAAGATGGTGGTGGAGACCAAGAAGATCATGGACGATCCGGACCTGGAGGTGGCGGCCACCTGCGTGCGCGTGCCCGTGCTGCGCTGCCATGGCGAGGCCGTGAATGTGGAGTTCGACGAAGAGGTTACCGTGCAGCAGGCCCTGGAGGCCTGGGAGGCGGCACCGGGTGTCACCGTGATGGACGACGTGGCCCGGGCGGAGTACCCCATGCCCGGTTTGCTGGCCGGCACCGACGGCGTGTACGTGGGCCGCGTGCGCCGCGACCCCAGCGTGCCCCATGGCTTGGCTTTCTGGAATGTGGCCGATCAGATTCGCAAGGGCGCAGCCCTGAATGCAGTGCAGATTGCCCAGCTCTTGATCCCGAAGGCTTAACAGCCCCGGAACCGCCTTTCATGGGAGATAAGCGGAAGAAAGTGCGGCTGGATGACCTGCTGGTGGCGCGGGGGCTTTGCGCCGATCGGGACGAGGCGCTGCGCTGCGTGCTGGCTCACGAGGTTAAGGTGGACGATGCCTTCGCCGCCAGTGCGGCCATGCAGGTGGCGGCCGATGCCGATGTGCAGGTGAAGGGTGCCGGCCCCTATGTTTCCCGCGGCGGCTTGAAGTTGCGCGGGGCCTTGGATGCCTTCGGCCTGGATGCGGCCGGCCTGCGCTGTCTGGATGCCGGATGCTCCACGGGCGGTTTCACCGACTGCCTGCTGCAGGCGGGTGCGACCAGCGTTGCCTGCGTGGATGTGGGCTACGGCGACCTGGCCTGGAAGCTGCGCAGCGACCCCCGCACTGCGGTGTTCGAGCGCACCAACATCCGCACGGCCGACCCAACGGCCCTGGGCGCCCCTTTCGATATGATCGTCGCAGACCTCAGTTTCATCGGGCTGGCCTCGCTAGCCCCGGTGTTCGCAGCGTTATCGGCGTCTGGTACGGTGTTCGTGGGCCTGGTGAAACCGCAGTTCGAGTCGCAGGCGGGTGAGACCGACAGCCGCGGCCTGGTGGCAGACGAGGCGGTACGGGCCCGCACGGTGGACGAGGTGCGGGCGGCCCTGGCCGCCGCCGGCTTCGATGTACGCGGGGTGGCGAAGTCGCCCATCTGCGGCCGCAAGTCCGGCAACGTGGAGTACCTGGTGTACGCCGTGTACGTTTAGCCCGCGCCGGCCGTTCCATTCCCCGCGAACCTGCTAGTATGGGACAGCCAAGGAAAACACAGGGGGCGGGAAACGCGCAGGCGGTCCCGGCCCGCCGCCGCAAGGAGGAGCCATGCAGATCACCCCTGCCGAAGTCGCCGAGACCATCGCCATGGTGGCCGAGCAGCATCTGGATATACGCACCATCACGCTGGGTATAAACCTGCGCGGCTGCACCGACGCCGATGTGAGCACCGTGGCGCTGAAGGTGTACGACCGCATGACCCACGCCGCCGCCGAGCTGGTGCCCACCGCCGAGCAGCTCGAGCGCGAGTTCGGCATCCCCATCGTGAACAAGCGCATCTCGGTCACGCCCATCGCCGAGGTGTGCGCCGCCGTCACGCAGAGCGACCTGTCGCCCATCGCCCAGGCCATGGACCGCGCGGCGAAGGAGGTCGGCGTCGATTTCGTCGGCGGCTTCAGCGCGCTGGTGCACAAGGGCGCCTCGAAGGCCGATGTGAAGCTGATGGACTCCATTCCCGAGGCGCTGGCCTCGACCGATTTCGTATGCGCCTCGGTGAACGTGGGCAGCACGCGGGCGGGCATAAACATGGATGCCGCCTTCCGCATGGCCGGCATCATCAAGCAGGCGGCCGAGCTGACCGCCGACCGCCAGTGCATCGGCGCCGGAAAGCTGGTGGTGTTCTGCAACGCCGTGGAGGACAACCCCTTCATGGCCGGCGCATTCCACGGCAGCGGTGAGGCCGACGAAGTGGTGAACGTGGGCGTGAGCGGCCCCGGCGTGGTGCGCGCGGTGCTGGCCAACATGCCGCAGGATGCCGACATCGAGGCCGTAGCCGAAGCCATCAAGGCCACGGCGTTCAAGATCACCCGCGCGGGCGAGCTGATGTCGCGCGAGGCCTCGAAGCGCCTGGGCGTGGCGAAGGGCATCCTGGATCTGTCGCTGGCGCCCACTCCGGCCGAGGGCGATTCCGTGGCCGAGATCCTGGAGGCCATCGGCGTGGGCATGTGCGGCGGCCCCGGCACCACGGCGGCTCTGGCCATGCTGAACGATGCCGTGAAGAAGGGCGGCGTGATGGCATCGAGCTCCGTCGGCGGCCTGAGCGGCGCCTTCATCCCCGTCAGCGAGGATGCCGGCATGATCCGCGCCGCCGAGGCCGGTGCGCTGACCATCGCGAAGCTGGAAGCTATGACGTCGGTGTGCTCTGTGGGGCTCGATATGATCGCCATCCCCGGCGACACGTCGCAGGAGGCCATCTTCGGCATCATCGCCGACGAGTGCGCCATCGGCATGATCAACAACAAGACCACTGCCGTGCGCCTGATCCCCGCCATCGGCAAGCAGGTGGGCGATGTGCTGGAGTGGGGCGGCCTGCTGGGCTACGCTCCCGTGATGCCCGTGAACGGCTACGCCGGCACCGTGTTCGCCCACCGCGGCGGCCGCATGCCCGCCCCCCTGAACTCGCTGAAGAACTAGGGGTTATTGTGGAGACAGCGCAAGCCGCCAACATGCGTTTATCAGAAAGCTTGGAGCATCGGCAATCTGTTTCCGACTCGATGGGCGATGCTGTTTGCGTTTCCGATGCAATCGATGCCAAGCGCGCAGAGTTGCGTTCCCTTGGGGGAGCGGTTGCAATTGAGCCCGAAACCGATAGTCGAGTGATTTATCGTGAGCACCTTCTGCAGAAGCACGGTGCGGGTATGCGTCGATGATTCTCGTTGCGAATCAGGCGGTGGGATTGCGGGCGAGGCATGTATGGCGGATTCGAGAGAGGAGAAGTAGCGCATGAGCAAGAATCTGCGGACCCTCTATGCATCCGTTGATTTCACGGATCCGGAATCCATCGAAGCTTATGCCAAGAACCTTGAAGGTATGACGTTCCGGGATGTGCTGAATCTGGGCATAATGCCGGAAGGCGGTGGCCATGACTATAACCGGAAAAGCTACAAGGGAAGCCTGGGCACATTGATCGAGGAGCGATTCTTCGGCTACTCTGCGAACAGCACCAGCGCAGCTGATTTTCCCAAAGCAGGCGTCGAGTTGAAATCGACCCCATTCAACAGGAAGAAGAATG
>CANOBU010000094.1 GCA_947564425.1 uncultured Eggerthellaceae bacterium | reverse complement strand
CCGGCAACAAGGGCCGCTACCAGCTGGGCAGCGTGCTGAACCAGGTGGTGCTGCACCAATCCATCATCGGCCTGGAGAGCTACGAGGCCATGGAAGAGCTGGGCGAGTATCCCGACATCGTTATCGGCTGTGCCGGAGGCGGCTCGAACCTGGGCGGGCTTATCGCCCCGTTCATGCGCGATAAGCTGCGCGGCGAGCGGCCCGATACCCGCTTCATCGCCGTGGAGCCGGCCAGCTGCCCGTCGCTGACGCGGGGCCGCTATGCCTACGATTTCGCCGACACGGGCCAGACCTGCCCCCTGTGCAAGATGTACACGCTGGGCAGCGGGTTCCTGCCTTCGCCGGACCATGCCGGCGGCCTGCGCTACCACGGCATGAGCCCCATCGTGTCGAAGCTGAAGCACGACGGCTACCTCGAGGCCGTGGCTGTGAAGCAGACCGACGTGTTCGCCGCCGCCGAGGATTTCGCGCGCCTGGAGACCATCCTGCCGGCGCCCGAGAGCGCCCACGCCATCTACCAGGCCATGGAGGAGGCGCGGGAATGCACCCGCACCGGCGAGGCCAAGACCATCCTGTTCGGCCTCACGGGCACCGGCTATTTCGACATGTATGCCTATGATGCCTACAACAACGGCCGCATGACCGACCATATACCCACCGATGAAGAGCTCGAGGTCGGCTTCGCCACCATCCCCTCCATCCCCGGCGTGCAATAGGCGCCATCGCCATCCCGGGCGCATGGCGGCGCCCGGGATGCTCCTGGCGCCCTGGTGCGATGGAGGATGCCCCGGCCTATACGATGCGGTTCACGGGCTCTTCGCCGGCAGCAACGCGGGCGGCGTTCTCCCATACGGTGCGATGGGCCCGGTAGAACATCCCTTCGGTCACGCCGCCGATATGGGGCGAGAACACCACGCGGGCGCTGGCTTGCGGACTCATATTCAGCAGGGGGTTGTCGGTTTGCACGGGCTCGGGGGCCAGGGTGTCCAGGCCGGCTGCAGAGATATGCCCGCTCTCGAGGGCGCGCACCAGCGCCTCTTGGTCGACGATGTCGCCCCGGGCCGTGTTGATGAGGATGCTGCCCGGCTTCATCTTCGCCAGGAATCCATCGTCCACCATGCCCTCGGTGGCAGCCGTGACGGGTACGTGAAGGCTCACGATGTCGCTTTCGGCCAGCAGGTCGTCCAAGTCGCGGTAGCGCGCATGCAGCTTCGCCTCGTCGGCGGCCGCAAGGGGCGTGCGCTTGTTGTATGCCATGGTGCAGCCCCACGGGGCCAGGCGCTTCGCCGTCGCTTGGGCTATGGCGCCGAAGCCCACGAAGCCGACCGTGCAGTCGCCCAGCTCCCGAATGCCCTGCACCATCATGGATTCTGCGGTGCGCGTACTTATCGAAGCCGGTCGTATCAGGCTTCGGCGCCCTTGGCGGTTTGCTCGGCCTCCCAGGCCTTGCGGTCCTCGATGGATTTCTTGCCCACGGTGGCCCGCAGCACGAACAGCACGCCCACCGTCAGGGCCAAGCCGATGATCAGGCATATCACATAGTTCTGGATGAAACCGGCCAGGATGAAGCATACGAACGAGATGGCGGCCACCGTGAGCGCATAGGGGATCTGGGTGGACACGTGCTCGATGTGGTTCACGTTGGCGCCGGCCGAGGCCATGACCGTGGTATCCGAGATGGGCGAGATGTGGTCGCCGCACACGGCGCCGGCCAGGCAGGCGGAGATGCCGATGGTCAGAAGCGGCGAGGAGGGATCGAACACGGCAACCACGATGGGGATGAGGATGCCGAAGGTGCCCCAGCTGGTGCCCGTGGCGAAGGCCAGGCCCAAAGCCACCAGGAAGATGATGGCGGGCAGCAGCATGTACAGCGCCTCGGCCGAGCCCTCCAGGGCGTTATGCACGAAGATATCGGCGCCCAGGGCCGAGGTGAGCAGCTTCAGCGTCAGGGCGAAGGTGAGGATCAGCATGGCCGGCACCATGGCGCGGAAGCCTGCGACGAAGGTGTCGGTGGCCTCCTTGAAGGTGACCACGCGGCGGATCAGCAGGTAGATGAAGGTGATAACCAGCGCCACGATGGTGCCCCAGGGCAGGCCCACGGCCGCGGTGGTGTCGCCGAATGCCAAGGCCACATCGGCGTAGCCGTCGGCCTCGGGGTCCCAGAAGCCGCCGACATACAGCATGCCGATGACGCAGCAGATGATCAGGATGATGATGGGGATGACCAGGTCCCACAGGCAGGCGCGCTTCTTCTCGACGATCTCCTCGTCGCCCAGCGAGCCGCTGCGGCCATCGCGGTAGGCCTCCATCTCGGATTTCGCCATGGGGCCGTAGTCGAAGCCCATGATGCAGATCAGGATGACGAAGGCGATGGTGAGCAGCGAGTAGAAGTTGAAGGGGATGGCCTGGATGAACAGCTGGATGCCCGACACGCCGGTATCCAGGTCGGCGGCGGTGGAGCTGACGGCGGCCGCCCACGACGAGATGGGGGCGATCATGCAGATAGGCGCGGCCGTGGCATCGATGATGTACGACAGCTTCGCGCGCGAGACCTTCTCGGCGTCGGTCACGGGCCGCATGACGGCACCTACGGTAAGGCAGTTGAAATAGTCGTCGATGAAGATGAGCACGCCCAGGAAGAAGGTGGCCAGCATGGCGCCGGTGCGCGATTTCACATGCTTGGCCGCCCACTGGCCGAAGGCCGCCGAGCCGCCGGCTACGTTCACCAGGGCCACCATGATGCCCAGCATGACCAGGAATACGAAGATGCCGGCGTTGGCCGGGTCGCTCACCGCAGCGATGATGCCCACGGCCATGGCATCGTCGCCTTCGCCGATCTCGCCCATTATCAGGTAGTTCAGCGTGTCCACCGGGTCGAACTGCGCCAGCAGCAGCGCACCCACCAGGATGCCCACGAACAGCGAGCTGAACGTCTCCTTCGTGATGAGGGCCAAAGCGATTGCCACGATGGGCGGCACCAGGGCCCAGAATGTGCCGATGAATTCCATACCGTTTCTCCTCCTTGACGTTTCAGGCCATGATGCTCATGACCTGCGTCCATTCGGAGATGGCTGCGGTCATGATAGCGCTCCGCACGAGGTTTGCGGCAGTGCGCAGGATGTTCTCCTGCGCCCCAGGAGACGGCGGTCGCGCCCGAACCGGCTCCTTCGGCGGCATTCCCTTTCGCCCATGCGCATCGCGAACGCAGGCTGTGGGGTACTGATGAAGACCGCACCTCTATCATGCCTGTGGTTACAGCGGCCATATTATAGTTAAGCGCTAAAGAATTCGCAACGGGTTCGCAGGCCGGTCGCCGGTTGAATTTGGGTTTGTGCCGACAGGTTTTGAAGATAACCTGTTTAATCCAATTTCCGGGGGGGGGGCGAATTATTTCGGATTCAATAGTGTAATTGCAAGGAGGAATGCTCGGAAGAGCGCATTCACGGAACAGCTGACTGGGGAGGCAGAACGTGAAAATCAAAGCATCGGTCGACTACGGAATACGGACCATCCTGTATCTGGCGGTGAAGGGCGGCGTATGCTCGTCGCGCGAGATCTCCGAGGAGATGACCATACCGCGCGATTACCTTATCCAGCTGGCGCTGCACCTGCGGCGTGCGGGGATCATCCATACGCGTCCCGGCAAGAACGGCGGCTACGAGCTGGCGAAATCGCCGGCCAAGATAAGCATCGGCGACATCGTGAAGGTCTTCGAGTCCGATGGGAAGAAATCGTCCAAGCCGAAGAAGAGGAAGCTGAGCGCCCAGGCATCGGCGGTTTACGGAATCGAGAACCTGGTGACCGAGAGCATGAACCACTATCTGGGCTCCATCACCGTTGCCGATCTGGTGGCCGCAGCCGACGAGGGCGGCAACCCGCAGGCCATGCTTGCCGAGGCTCTGCAGAACGAGGCCGAGCGCCTGCGCGGCTAGGCCAGCAGAACCGGCGGTGCCGGCGGCCTGCCCGCAACCGTGAAGAGTCCGTGTGAAGGGTTTTTCCCGTTGACATGTCCCGGCGGTCGTGGTTCAATAATCAGGCTGTTCATGCGCGCCCTTACCTCAGCTGGATAGAGGACCTGACTACGAATCAGGGCGTCGTAGGTTCGAATCCTACAGGGCGCGCCAGCGAAACACCAGGCCAGAGGCTCGTTCCTCTGGCCTTTCTGTTGGGCGGAAGCAGGGACGGCGCGCTTGCGGCCCGGGCTATAGGACAAAATGTGTGTCCGCTCCGATTATTCACTGCCTGTATTCA
>CANOBU010000093.1 GCA_947564425.1 uncultured Eggerthellaceae bacterium | reverse complement strand
CGGATAGAGAGGTACCTGTGATGGGACTTACACAGACTTCTTGACAAACCCCGTGGGGATTTTCGGGGAGCCCGAAGCCGGGGCCCGCTGCCCCCGATTCGCTCTAAAAAGTCCGGTTAGTGACCACCGAGAGCCGTTTTTTCGAAAGTAAGGACCGGGCGTTGGGCATCCGACGTTAGGCGTCCGGCGCCGGATACCTAACGCCGGCTGCCGGACACGGGGGCTGGGCGCCTAACGCCGGCTGCCGGGCGTGGAGGTTGGACGCTCGGTGCCGATGCCGGGCATGGATGCTGGACGCTGCGGGCGCTAGGCGAACAGCCGGGCCGTCTTCGCCATGCGCTCGGCGATCTTCACGCCGAAGGGGCAATTGGGCTCGCAACTGCTGCAGCCTATGCAATCCGCAGCATTCTTCGGCAGCGCGCGGTAATGCTCCCGCACGCTCGGGGGCATCTCGTTCTGGGCCAGGGCCAAATCGGCGAATTTGTTTACGGTTGCAATATCTATGCCCACCACGCAAGGCTGGCAATGGCCGCAATAGGTGCATTGCCCAAAGTAGGCATGGGCGGGTGCACCGGCCAGCACGCTGGCGTAGTCCAGCTGCTCGGGCGAGGCGTCTTCGCAGGCCAGCGCCTCCTGCGCCTCCCCGACGGTCTTATAGCCGGCCAGCACTGCGGCAACAGCCGGGCGCGTCAGACAGTAATGCAGGCACTGGGCAGGGGTCAGGGTCACCCCGAAGGGCGATTCCTCGGCCGACAGCAAGCGGCCGCCGGCATAGGGTTTCATCACCGTGAGAGTCACGCCCCGGGCCTCGCATAGAGCGTAGAGCTCGGCCCGGAGGGGCTCTATGTTGGAGCCTGCATCGGTGTAATCCCCGAACAGCGTGTTTATGTCATCGGAAGCCGGCAGCATGTCGAAGGCGGGGTTTATGGAGAACATGATCACCTCCACCTTCCCCGTGCGCACGGCCGCCAGGGCCACCTCGGGGTTGTGGGTCGAAAGCCCCACGTGACGGATGGCCCCCGCTTGCAGCAGCTCCTGCACGTAGGCGAAGAAGGGGCCTTCCATGCAGGCTTCGAACTCATCGACGCTGTCGATGTAGTGCATAATGCCGATCTCCACATAGTCGACGCCCAGGAGCTCCAGTTGCTTCTCGAAGGCTGGCTGCACCAGGGCCCGGTCGCGGCTGCGCTGGTATTGGCCATCCACCCAGCATGATCCGATATGCCCCTGCACGATCCACTCGTCGGTATGGCCCGCCATGGCGAAGCCGAGGTTCGAGCGGATGTGCGGGTCGGGCATCCAGCAGTCCAGGTAGTTCACGCCGGCCTGGCGCAGCGTTTCGGCTATCTCGCGGGTCTCCTCGGGCGTTCCCTTCATCCATTCCGGGCCGAAGGCTATCTCGCTTACCTTCAGGCCGGTGCGGCCGAGCTCCCTGTATCTCATGGCAATCCCTTTCGCAAAGTCGCAGTATTCAGCAGTCCATTATAGAGGGCGGAGGTGCTGCCGGCAGCAGGCGGTAGGGCCGCTCCAGCCGGGGCAGGGTTATGCGCCGAGGCCGCCCGTCTGCATCCATGCTCTGGGGGGGGGTAGCGTCGTCCTGCCCTACAGCAGGGCGCTCACCTGGCCCAGCAGGGGCTCGAAGCTGACGCCGCGGGCCTCGAAGTCGGGTTGCTTGGCGGACACCACCATGGCATCGGCCGTGAAATCGGCGGCGAAGGCCGTGGCCTCAGCCAGCGAGCGGCCGGTCATCACGGCGGCCAGCAGCGCGCTCGCGAACACGTCGCCGGTGCCGTGCAGCATATAGGGCAGCTTGGCGTTGGTGGTCTCGGTGAACTCGATGGAATCGCCCCAGGCGTAGTTGTGGATGAGGCCGTCGCCGTGCTCGATGCCCTTCAGAACCACGTTCTTCGCGCCGCGCTCCCGAAGCTCCAGGATCATAGTGCGCACCGCCTCTTCGTCGATGTCGGCACCTTGCCATTCGCGGCCCAGCATGATGGCCGCTTCCGTCAAGTTGGGGGTAAGGATATCGGCGCCCTCGGCCAGGGTGCCCATGGCCTCCACCAGCTCGGGCGTATAGGTGGGATACACCTTGCCGTGATCGGCCATGACGGGATCCACCACGCGCAGGGCGTCGGGATAGGCTTCCCACACCTGCTTGATGATGTCCACCTGCTCCGGCGCTCCCAGGAACCCGGAGTACACGGCATCCAGCTGCACGCCGATGCCGTCCCAGGCGGCCAGATAGTCCTCCAGGATGTCCGTGGTATCGTGCATGTAGAAACCGGGGAAGGCCGTGTGGCTCGAGAACAGCCCCGTGGGCACGGGGCATACATCGCAGCCGGCCGCCGACAGCACCGGGATGGCCACGCCCAGCGAGCACTTGCCGTAACCGCAGAGGTCGTGGATGGCCGCCACCCGGGGGATATAGCTGCTTTCGCGTTCGTACAGGTTCGTCATGGAAGGCCCTTTCGTTCGTTTCTCTCGTCTTTGGTGATTCTAGGTCCTCTGTTTTCCGCGCGGGCACGTAATCCGCCAGTGGGGCGAATCGCCCAAGCTGCGGGGCGCCTTGCCCCTCGCAGGCTGCCGACCGGGCTTCTGCGTATAATGGGGCCGGCTCCGTTCGGCACCTGGATGGTCCGCAAGGAGCCCGGAATACCCGCCATCGCACCCGGGGAAGGAGGCGCCTGTGGCAGCGCAGAAGGCTATAACCTGCAGCCGCAGTCGGGCGAAGACCGTTGCCCTGTGGAGCCTTGCGGCATTCTGGGCCGGTTTCATCTTCTTCATGTCGGCCCATACCGGGACGGATCTGGACCAGGGCAATGGCTTGGCGGCCCAGGTGAAGCGCTGGCTCTCTGACCTTGCGGCTCCTGTTTTCGGCCCCGATGCCGATGCGGTGTCCATAGCCGCCCACTTCATGGAATATGCCGTATTCGGGGCGCTGCTGTTCGTCGCTCTTTTCCAGCTGCGGTGCCATGGCGAGGTCTGCCGCCGGGACCGTCGGGCAGCTGCTGCGGGCTTGCCGGGGCTGGCCCATAGCTGCCCTTTCTCCGTCTACCGCCGCTTGTGGCTGCTGGCGCTGGCGGCCATCGCCCTTGCCAGCCTGTACGGTGCTTCCGATGAGTTCCACCAGCTGTTCGTCCCCGGACGCATGTGCGATCCGGCCGATTGGCTCACCGATACCTGCGGGGCGGCCTTGGGATCCGGTCTGGCCGCGCTTTTCACAACAAGGCACCGGTGACCTGGTGCTTTGCCGCCAGCATATTCTCCCTTAACAAACGCCGGGGGAAGTGCTAGACTCCCAATCAACCCGAAAGGATGCGAACTTGACCATTGCAACGGCACAGAGCATGAACTGCAACGCAGGCGCTGCGGCGCTTGCCGGTGCCTGGTGGTGGCGTAAGGGAATATCGTAACTCGGGTTATCGGACTTCGCGCATCCTCTTACATAGCACATGAAGGCCCTCGGTAATCCGGGGGCCTTTTTCGTGTTCGCGGTATTCGCGGAGCAACCGCCAGGGAAGCAGAGCCATCGAGAGAAGGAGAAAGCAATGGCTGAAGCAATGAGGGAAACCAAGGAAACGGAAACCGCAGGGGGCGCCCCCGGTCAAGACTCCCAGGCGCCCTACCGCCTGTACCTGCGCGAGGACCAGATTCCCACCCAATGGTATAACCTGCGGGCCGACATGCCCGAGCCGCCGGAGCCCATGCGCCTGCCCGATGGCCGCGTGGCCACCCACGACGATATAGCCCCCGTGTTCTGCGATGCGCTGGTCGACCAGGAACTCGACGATACCACGGCCTACTTCGACATACCCGAGGGCGTGCGCGAGATGTACAAGGTGTACCGCCCCTCGCCGCTGTGCCGTGCCTACAACCTGGAGCGCTTCCTGGATACGCCGGCGAAGATCTACTACAAGTTCGAGGGCAACAACACCTCGGGCAGCCATAAGCTGAACTCCGCCCTGGCCCAGGCCTACTACGCCAAGCAGCAGCAGCTGGAGAAGATAACCACCGAGACGGGCGCCGGCCAGTGGGGCACGGCGCTTTCCGAGGCCGCCGACCATTACGGGCTGGACCTCGATGTGTTCATGGTGAAGTGCTCCTACGAACAGAAGCCCTTCCGCCGCAATATCATGGAGACCTTCAATGCCACGGTGATGCCGTCGCCATCGGATACCACCGAGGTGGGGCGCCGTATGCTGGCCGAGCACCCCGACTCCACCGGCTCGCTGGGCACGGCGATATCCGAGGCGGTGGAGCGCGCGCTGAACGTGCCCGGCAACAAGGGCCGCTACCAGCTGGGCAGCGTGCTGAACCAGGTGGTGCTG
>CANOBU010000092.1 GCA_947564425.1 uncultured Eggerthellaceae bacterium | reverse complement strand
GTCCGAACCGCAGTTCCTCAACGGTGATGGCACTCAACATAAGCCCATCCCTATGCTGCTCGATCCAGTGAAGCACACTCGTGTTCGGCGCAGGTTTCATCACCTCGGAGATGATATTGGTGTCAAGCAGATAAGGCATCAGAGCTGCACCCCCGTAAGGCGCGGAGTATGCCTCGCAGGCTCTGGCAGCTCGATTCCGCCCACATCCTCGGCCGTCCGGCGCAGAATATCAATCCAAGGCTCCGAATTTCCATCGATGGCTTCGCGTAAAATGCAGAGGGCTTCCGACTGCTGACTGCGCCCATGTTGGGCAGCCCGAACCGCAAGGTTCTTCTTAGTAGTTTCCGGAATATCGCGAATCAACAAGCTGGCCATAAAAACTCCTTTGATAGCATTGATATCAATTATAGCATGGATATCATATCGCTGCAGCTCGATCGTTTCCCGAAAAGAGCACAAAATCCCAGTTCAAGTGGCTATTATTCCCTGATAACCGTTGATATGCCGTCAGAAAACAGAATCCTCTGCTTCCCGGACATCGGGAGCCATCGGCGCCAGGGCGGTGCGGCGTCCCGCTGCGCCGTAGCAGCGGGCGTCCATGGCCGTGGCCGTGGCGTCGGCCTGGCGAAACAGCCCCACGAACACCGCGGCGAAGGCGGCGCCCCATACCTGCACCCGACGGTAGGGGCCGAGGCCCCGCCCTTCGGCCCCCCGGGCCCGCTGGGCAAGGCGCACCTCCCGGAACTGCCCGGCGATCAGCGGGATGAAGCGCAGAGCCAGTGCCAGCGTGAAGGCGATATCGTCGACGGGTGCCCCCAGCCGGCGCAAAGGCTCCATGAAGAAGGCGAATGCCCGCAGCAGGTCCGTCGCATCGGCAGTCATGCACATGATGAAGCTGGCAACCACCAGGGCAACCATGCGCAATGCCACCACAGCGCCGTTCAGCACCCCCGCCGGCCCCGGGTTGTAGAATGCAGAAAACACCGCTGCGAAAGCCGCCAGCACCAGCACGGGAACCAGCGGCGCCAGCAACGCCCGGGCCGGGATGCGGGCCAGGACCGCGACAACCCACGGCACCGCCGACATCGCCAGCACAGCCCACCACGGCAACGGCAGCAGCACGGCAATGGAATACAGCAGCAGCACGGCGATCTTCACCCGCGCATCGCAGCGATGCACCGGCGTATCCCCTGCGATATAGGCGAATCGGAATTCCATGGCACCAGTATAGAAAAAGCCATCCCGCAGACCAAGCCGCGGGATGGCTTTTCGAATGCGCTAGGCGCCGAAGCGCCCGGTGCTCTATTCCTCGTGGTCCTTCTCGGATTCCACTTCCTTGGCCTCTTCGGCCACCTCGGCGTCGGCGGCTTCGGCTTCCTCGGCCTTCGCCTGCTCCTCGACGACCTCTTCGGCCTCCTTGGAGTCCTCGGCCTCGGCAGCCTCCTCGATGGCCTCCTCGGCCTTCTCGGCCTTGGCCTCGGCGGCTTCGGCGTTGGCGTCCTCCACCACAGCCTCGTCAGTCGCCTCCTCGATCACCTCTTCAGCAGGCTCCTCGACCTTCTCGGCCTTCTTGGCGGCAGCCTTCTTGGGCTTGGCGGCATCGGCCGTCTTCTTGCCCTTCTTGGCCACGGGCTCGGTGCACAGCTCCATAATCACCATGGGGGCGCCGTCGCCCTTGCGGGGGCCCAGCTTCATGATGCGGGTGTAACCGCCCTGGCGGTCGGCGAACATGCCCTGTTCGACCTTCTCGAACACCTCGCGCACGAGCTCCTTGTCGCCGCCCAGACGGGCGATGGCCAGGCGACGGGAATGCAGGTCGCCCTTCTTGGCCCAGGTGATGATGCGGTCCACCTCGGGACGGATCTCCTTGGCGCGGGACTCGATGGTCTTGATGCGGTCGTTGTACAGCAGAGCCGCCGTCAGCGAGCGCTTCATGGCCTTGGTGTGAGCCGGGCTCGTGCCCAGCTTGCGGCCTTTGTAGTTGTGTCTCATGATTCCAAAACTCCTCTGTTAAAACTTCAGGTTCAGGCCCATGGAAATGAGCTTGTCCTTCACTTCCTCGATGGACTTGGCGCCGAAGTTCCTAATGTTCAGCAGGTCGTTCTCAGAGAACTCCACCAGCTGGCGCACAGAGTGTATGCCCGCGCGCTTCAGGCAGTTGTAGGAACGGACGGACAGATCGAGGTCCTCGATCTGCTTGTCCAGCTCGGCGTTGGATTCCTTGCCCTCCGGGGCGAAGATCGAGACGGTCTCGACCTCTTCCTCGCCCTCGTCCTCAGCCAGGGCGTTGAAGGCGCCCATGTACTGATTCAGGATGTTGACGGCCTGCAGCACGGCCTCGGTGGGGGTGATGCTGCCGTAGGTCTCGACCTCCAGGATGAGCTTGTCGTAGTCGGTGCGCTGGCCCACGCGGGTGTTGGTCACATGCATGGTGCAGCGGCGGACCGGCGAGAACAGGGAATCCACATGGATGATGCCGATGGGATCCTCGGTGCGCTTGTTGCGGTCGGCGGATACCACGCCGCGGCCCACGCCGATGCGGATGGACATCTCGAGCTGGCCGCCATCGGCCACGGTGGCGATGACGTGCTCGGGATTGATCAGCGTGAACTCCGTGGGCACCTGCAGGTCGGCGCCGGTGACCACGCAGGGACCCTCGGCGGACACATGGGCCACCGCTTCCTCGACGTCGTCGTTCAGAGCCTGGAACACCAGGCCCTTCACATTCAGCACGATGTCGGTGATGTCCTCGATCACACCCTCGGCCGTGGTGAACTCGTGCTGCACGCCCTCGATCTGGATGGCGGTAGCACGGGCGCCGTCGAGGGAGCTCAGCAGCACGCGGCGCAGGGAATTGCCGAGCGTGGTGCCATAGCCGCCCTCGAGGGGCTCCACGATGAAGCGGGCAACGGTATCGTTGACTTCTTCGGTTGTAACTGTCGGCCTCATGAACTCGGTCATGGGTGATAGCCTCCTTACGGTCGGGCGCGATTACTTCGAGTAAAGCTCGACGATCAGCTGCTCGTTGATATCGAGGTCGATCTGATCGCGGGTCGGAAGCGACAGCACGCTTCCCTGCAGCTTCTCGATATCGACTTCCAGCCAGGCGGGAACCGATACGCGCTCGTTGCTGACCAGGGCGCTCTTGATAACCAAGAGATCCTTGGCCTTGGGGGCCACGGCCACCAGGTCGCCGGGGCGCACGCGGAAGGACGGGATGTCCACGCGGCGGCCGTTCACGGTGATATGGCCATGGGATACGGTCTGGCGGGCCTCCTTGCGGGTGCGGGCGAAGCCCAGGCGGAACACCACGTTGTCCAAACGCGACTCCAGGATGGACATCAGGTTCTCGCCCGTGACGCCCTCCATGGCCAGTGCGCGCTTGAAGTAGCTGCGGAACTGCTTCTCCAGCACGCCGTAGATGAATTTTGCCTTCTGCTTCTCGCGCAGCTGCATGCCGTACTCGCTCTCCTTGCGACGGCGGGCAGGCTGGCGCTTCGATTCCTTGGTGGTATAGCCCAGCACCACCGGGTCGATGCCCAGTTGGCGGCAGCGCTTCAGAACCGGAGTCCTGTCAATTGCCATGAGTGAATCCTCCTCTTATGCGAACTAGACGCGACGACGCTTGCGCGGACGGCAACCGTTGTGCGGGATGGGCGTGCAATCCTGGATGCTGGAGACCTCGAGGCCCGCAGCCTGAAGGGAGCGGACGGCGGTCTCGCGGCCGCTTCCGGGGCCCTTCACGTACACGGCCACCTTGTGCAGGCCGTGCTCCATGGCCGTCTTGGCAGCGGCCTCGGCGGCCATCTGCGCGGCGAACGGCGTGGACTTGCGGGAACCCTTGAAGCCCACCGTGCCGGCGGACTGCCAGGAGATCACATTGCCCTGGGGGTCGGTGATGCTGACGATGGTGTTGTTGAACGTGGACTTGATGTGGGCAGCACCCACAGCGATGTTCTTACGCTCGGAGCGCTTGACGCGCGTGGTTGCATTCTTCTTCTGAGCCATGGGTCACCTTACTTCTTCTTGCCGCCGATTTGCTTGCGCGGACCTTTGCGGGTGCGGGCATTGGTGTGGGTGCGCTGGCCGCGGACGGGCAGGCCGCGGCGATGACGCAAACCGCGATAGCAGCCGATCTCCATCAGGCGCTTCACATTCTGCGTGGTCTCGCGATGGAGGTCGCCCTCTACCGTGAGGTTGTTCTGGATGTAATCGCGCAGCTTCGAGAGCTCCTCTTCCGTCAGATCGTCGGTGCGGGTATCGGGGTTGATGCCCGTGGCCGCGAGGATCTTCTTGGAAGTGGAGAGACCGATGCCGTAGATGTAGGTCAGACC
This sequence comes from uncultured Eggerthellaceae bacterium, assembly GCA_947564425.1. Taxonomy (GTDB): domain Bacteria; phylum Actinomycetota; class Coriobacteriia; order Coriobacteriales; family Eggerthellaceae; genus UBA9715. The sequence continues at coordinate 167 of CANOBU010000092.1, read as the reverse complement.
TATCTCCACGCGCTTGTTGCGGGGAAGGTCGACACCGACAAGACGAGCCATATAACGTATCCTCCCTTAACCTTGACGCTGCTTGTGGCGCGGGTTCTCGCAGATCACGAAAACCTTGCCATGGCGACGAATGATCTTGCATTTGTCGCACATCTTCTTGACCGAAG
>CANOBU010000091.1 GCA_947564425.1 uncultured Eggerthellaceae bacterium | reverse complement strand
CGGCGACCACCGAGATCTACACTCTTTCCCTACACGACGCTCTTCCAATCTCCAGCCCGCACCGCTGCCCCAGCCGGCCCCGCTGCCCCAACCCGCTCCCCGGCCGGCCCCGCTGCCCAAACCGGCTCCTGCGGTTGCAGCGTCTCCGGCCGACCCCTTCGGCGACAGCAGCTTCTTCAATGCCTCCACGGCCAAGAGCCTCACCGATAGCGCTGCCATCCTGCCCATCGACGCCAAGGGCAACGCCGAGCCGCTCGCCTTCGCCCTTATAGGGCTGCTGTCGGTCTTTCTGCTGTTCCCGCCCATCGGGCTGGCGCTCTGCCTCGCCTCCCTCATGATGTGCTCCGAGGAGAAGCGCCGCGGCCTCTACAACGCCAGGGGCGCTGCCGCCCGCTTCTTCGCGGTGGTAGGGTTGCTGGCCAATATAGCCCTGCTTGCCGTCGAGGTGTACGGCATAGTATCGTGGGTATCCGATCCGCCGGCCGTCCTGGGCCTCTTCCTATAGGCTGGGGAGAGGGGAGGAGAGCCCATGGAGATGATCGCATACGGCAACCTTGCTGCGGCTCTGGCGCTCGCGGCGCTCGCAGCCTCGCTGGTGCTGCTGCTGATGGGCGTCCTGTATTTCGCCGGCTTATGGGGCACGCTGCAGAAGATGGGGCGCCATGATTTCGCCGCCCTCGTGCCCTTCTACGGGTCCTGGGAGCTCGCCCGCGGCGCCGGCATGGGGCCCGGCGGGGCCACATTCTTCGTCTTGCTCGCCATCGGCCAGGTGGCTTGCAGCGTTATGGTGCTGTTCGATGTCGACTACTCTATGTTCGTCGCCGGGTTCAACTTCACGGCCCAGGTGCCCACGGAATTCATCCTCGAGAACCTGTCATCCAACATGCGGGATTATGCCCTGCAGCTCTATGGGCGGAATGCGGTCGTGCTGCTGGTGATGGCGGTCCTGGCCGTCGTGTCCTTCGTCATGCTGGTCGTCATCTGCTTCGGCATCGCCCGCTCCTTCGGCCATGGCTTCGGCTATACGCTGGGGCTGCTCATCCTGCCGTTCCTGTTCTTCATGGTGCTGGGCTATTCGCGCCGCCAGGTCTATAACGGCCCCTACCTCGATAAGGACCAGCGCTTCCGGCCGCGCCTGCCCTGGGAGACCCTCGTACGCGCCCGCATGGCAACTTTCGGCAGCAATGCGCCTTTGGCCCTGGCCCTTATGGGCATGGCCATGGGGATGTTCCTCATGACGCCGCCGGCCATCGTGCTGTGCATCGTTGCCCTGGCGAAGAACGGATCCGAGAAGGGCAAGCCGCTCACGGCCGCCAAACGCACGATGACCACCGTGGTGGCCCTGGTGGGGATACTGCTGGCACTGGCCGTGCTGGGCCTGTTCCTGTTCCTTGGCTATGCTGCAGATAACCATTATTACTAGGAAACCGGGAAGGCGGCTTGACCGATGGCATTCGTCGAATTCGATGATGTGAGCAAGATATACCGCATGGGCGAGGTCGAGGTAGCCGCCGTCTCGGGCATGTCCTTCTCTATCGAGAAGGGCGAGCTGGTAGTGGTGGTGGGTCCCTCGGGTGCCGGCAAGACCACGCTGCTCAATATGCTGGGCGGCATGGACAGCGCCACATCGGGCGCCATAACCCTGGACGGGCGCGAGGTTTCCTCGTTCGACGAGAAGGAGCTCACCTATTACCGCCGCTACGATATAGGCTTCGTGTTTCAGTTCTACAACCTGGTGCAGAACCTCACGGCCAAAGAGAACGTCGAGCTGGCCAGCCAGATCTGCAAGGACCCCCTCGATGCCGCCGAGGTGCTGCAGGCGGTGGGGCTGGGGCACAGGATGGACAACTTCCCCGCCCAGCTGTCCGGCGGCGAGCAGCAGCGCGTCGCCATCGCGCGGGCCCTGGCCAAGAACCCCAAGCTGCTGCTGTGCGACGAGCCCACGGGGGCGCTGGATTACAATACCGGCAAGGCGATCCTGCGGCTCCTGCAGACCACCTGCTACGAGACGGGCAAGACCGTGGTGCTGATCACGCACAACTCCGCCTTCACCGCCATCGCCGATCGCGTCATCCATGTGCGCGAGGGCCGCGTGTCCGAGATGACCCTCAATGCCGACCCCGTTTCAGCCGAGAGCCTGGAGTGGTAGCCCCCTGTTTCCGTAGCCGTTGGTTGACGGCTGCGAAATCGGGCGCTTGCGGCTGCCAAGTACGCTAGAATGGTTCCCTGTGTAGAGAGAGCCGAGAAAGGTCTATACCATGAAAGTAGTGAAGAAGAAGGGCGAGGGCGACTTCGTCAATTTGGATGTGACGGTTTCCTCCGCCGAGGCGGCCGATGCGCTGAACCAGGCCGGTCGCGTATTCTGCGGCCAGATGGGACTGCGGCCGGAGCAGGGGAAGACGCCGGAGCAGGTCGCCTCCGAGCGGCTGGGCATAAAGAACCTCGACGAGACGGTAACGCAGCAGACCATCGAGTTCCTGGTTCCCGGCGCCATCAACAAATCCGGCATCGTGCCCGCCTACATCCCCACAGCCGAGCCCAAGACGCGCCTGGCCCGCGGCCACGCCTTCCAGTTCGAGCTGAAGGTGCTGCCCAAGCCGTCCTTCGAGCTGAGCAGCTACGATCCCGTCAGCATCGAGATCGAGCCCTATGTGTCCGATGAGGCCCAGATCGACGAGCAGATCAACAACATGGCCCGCGCCTACACCTCGTTCGTGGCCACCGATCCCAAGCCGTTGGAGGCGGGCGATAGCTGCCTGATCAAGATGGAGACCACCAAGGACGGCGAGCCCGTACCGGGCCTGACCACCGAGGGACGCTCCTATTCCGCCGGCCAGGACCTCATGCCCCCGGGGTTCGATGAGAACATCTTCGGCATGGAGCCGGGCGATACCCGCAGCTTCACCTTCGAGGGCCCTGGCCTGGACGAGGATATGAACGAGATCATGGAGAAGTTCGACACCACCATCACCCTGCTGGAGATCCAGAAGGAAGTGGTGCCCGTGATCGACGATGCGTGGATCTCGCAGAACCTGCCGATGTACAACAACCTGCAGGAGCTGCGCGATATGATGGCCCGCGAGATCGACAAGGAGCGCAAGAAGTACTACGAGGACTACAAGCGCAATGTCGCGGCCACCGAGCTGTCCAAGCGCTTCGAGGGGCATATCCCCGACGAGGTTTACGAGGGCGCTATGGGCGAGACTTCCAAGCGGCTGCATCAGCAGGTGGCCCAGCAGGGCCTCACCTGGGAGCAATTCGTCGAGCAGAACGGCGGCGAGCAGCAGGTGAACATGCTGATGATGGTCGAGATGCGCCAGCAGCTGGTGCTGGGCTTCGCCCTGGATGCCTACTACCGCAAGAAAGGGCTCTCGTATACCGAGGATGACCTGGACGAGGTGTGCTTCCAGATGGCTCCCGAGAACCCGAAGATGGCCCGTGCCAATATGGAGCGCAGCGGTTTCGGTTACGCTCTGCGCGAATCTGCCGAGCGCCTGCGGGCTTGCAAGGACCTCGTGGAGCACGCGGACATCACCGTGAAGGTGCCGGTTCAAGACCAAGAGTAGGGTTTGGCGCCGCAGCGGCGAATCTGAAATTGCTGCGGATTCCGCCTGGTCAATAGGTGATTCCTGGGTGTTATGGTTTATAATTGCTGCAAAAATGGCAGCAGAAACGTACCCTGGAGCAACCCATGACCATGAATCCTATGGCTGAAGATACCGAATGCAAGCAGGCTCTGTCCCTTCAGGGACGGCGCCTGCTTTCCTGTTTCCTGGCCTTCGTGCTGGCCTGCGCCCTCGTGCCCGTCCAGGCCCTGGCGCCGGTGGCGTTCGCTGCCGAGGCCTATTCTCCGGAAAACGCCATCAGCAATTGGCAGAGTTACGGCGGCTGCGAGTGGGGTTACACCGTGAGCACCGATTCCCAGGACTCCACGGGTTACTACCAGATAGGCTCGCTGGTGATACGGCCGGCCGAGGGGGGCAGCGGCGAGTTGCCGGATGCGGGCGCTTCTCCGTTCCCGTGGCGCGATCCGAGCTTACGGACGCTGTTCACATCGGTGACGGTGAGCCCCGGTGTGAAAACGGGTGTCAGCTGCAATGGCATGTTCGCGAATCTGGACCGGGTGACGCGCATCAACCTCAGCGGCCTGGATTTTTCCAAGGCGAGGAACATGGCCGATATGTTCCGTTTCGATGAATATGAGACGGTCGATGAGGGAACCGGCCGCGTGACGACGGTGGAGAGCGCTTTGGAGACGGTGATCTTCTCTACTGCCGATGATGCTTCCGGTTTGGAAACGTCCTCGGTTACCGATATGAAGAATATGTTCAGCGGATGCAAGAAGCTGGCTTCGATATACGGTATGGCTTTCGATACCTCCAACGTTACTTCCATGCGCGCCATGTTCAAGGATTGCAAGAGCCTGGCCGCCGTGGATCTTTCCGGTTTCAAGACGCCCAGGCTTACCGGTATGGGCGAGATGTTCAAGGGCTGCGAGAGCCTGCTGAATCTGGACTTAAGCGCTTTCGATACCTC
>CANOBU010000090.1 GCA_947564425.1 uncultured Eggerthellaceae bacterium | reverse complement strand
GGGAGCCTCCCTATTTGTCACTATCCGGATGTAAACAACGTCTTGGCACTGAACAACTAGCGGTTCGGGGCTATGGGATGGGGCCGGGCTCGCGCATCATGCGAGCCCGGCTCTTCGCTTTCCAAGGAATCGGGTCTGGCGAGGCGCGCGGAACGCCTTCGACCGAGCGAGTTCCGAGCGACTGCGAAAGCCCAGTGGGCTTTCGCACAAAGCGAGGTGTTTGAGCGAATCGAAGGCGTTCCGCGCGCCTCTGTCCGGGCGCGTCCATTGCCGCGCACCCCGTCTGGCGTCACTCTTTCGCATTGTCCCTTCCGCTTTAGCAGACTAAAGCTATAATCTGTCCTTGCGTTATTCAAGGAGAGGATAGTCTATGTTCACGCTTCAAACGGGGGATGCGCTGGTGGTGCTGGCCATCCTGGTTTATTTCATCGTGGTGCTCACCATCGGCTTCATCTACGCCAAGCGCTCGAATTCGTCCGCCTCGGAGTACTTCCTGGGCGGCCGCAAGGTGGGCCCCTGGTTCACAGCCCTTTCGGCCGAGGCTTCCGATATGTCCGGCTACCTGCTGATGGGCCTGCCGGGCCTTGCCTATTTCTCGGGCGCCTCCGATGTGGGCTGGACCTGCATCGGCCTCGCCATCGGCACCTATCTCAACTGGCTGCTCGTCGCCAAGCGCCTGCGCAAGTACTCCGTGGTGGCGGGGAACTCCATCACGCTGCCCGGCTTCTACTCCAACCGCTTCCACGACTCCAAGAACATCGTCGCCACTATCGCCGCCATCATCATCCTGGTGTTCTTCTGCGTCTATTGCGGCAGCTGCTTCGTCACCTGCGGCAAGCTGTTCAACAGCCTGTTCGGCTGGGATTACTCCATCATGATGGTATTCGGCGCCCTCATCGTGTTCCTGTATACCATGGTGGGCGGCTACCTGTCGGTGGTGGCCACGGACTTCGTGCAAGGCTGCCTCATGTTCTTCGCCTTGGCCATCGTCATGATCGGCTCCATCGCCATGGCGGGCGGCGTCGAGAACACCGTCGCGTTCCTGCAGGATATCCCCGGCTACCTCTCGATGACCTCTATGGCTGTGCCCACCGTGGACACCGAGGGCATCCAGCTGGTCCAGGGCGGCCAGCCGCTGTTCGGCGTGCCGGCCGAGTACGGCTTCATCACCATCATCTCCACGCTGTCCTGGGGTTTGGGCTATTTCGGCATGCCCCAGGTGCTCGTGCGCTTCATGGGCATCCGCAGCGAGGATGAGGTGAAGGTGTCGCGCCGCATCGCCGTGGTGTGGGTGGTGGTCTCTATGTTCTGCGCTGTGGCCATCGGCATGATCGGCCGCTATCTCATGCCGACGGAGCTGCTCACCCAATCGGCTGCCGAGTCCATCTTCATCGTGCTGTCGCAGGTGATGCTGCCGGCATTCCTCTGCGGCATCGTGGTATCGGGCATCCTGGCCGCCAGCATGTCGTCGGCCTCGTCCTATCTGCTGATCACCGGCTCATCGGTGGCCGAGAACATCTTCCGCGGCGTGTTCAAGAAGGATGCCACGGACAACCAGGTGCTCATCGTCAGCCGCATCACCCTGGCGGCGGTGCTGCTGTTCGGCATATTCGTCGCCTGGGACGAGAATTCCGTCATATTCCAGGTGGTGTCCTACGCCTGGGCGGGCCTGGGCGCCTCGTTCGGCCCGCTCACCCTGTTCAGCCTGTACTGGCGCCGCACGAACAAAGCCGGTGCCATCGCCGGCATGGTCACCGGTGCCGCCACGGTGCTCATCTGGCATAACCTGATAAAGCCCCTGGGCGGCGTGTTCGGCATCTACGAGCTTCTGCCCGCCTTCCTGCTGGGCTGCATCGCCATCGTGGTCGTGTCGCTCCTGACGAAGGAGCCGGAGCAGGCGGTGCTCGATGAATTCGACCACTATATGGACGAGCCTACCGAGGAGCGCAGCCTGGATACGGTTCTGGAAGGCGGCATCCCGCTGCAGTAGGCGGAAGCGCCGCATGCATCGCGGCTTGGGAAAGGGGATTGCCATGGCTTATGCGGATCTGACCGAAGGCGAGCTGGAATCGCTGCAGGCGCAGCTCCAGGCCGAATACGGGGCAGTCAAGGCGAAGGGCCTGGCGCTGAATATGGCCCGGGGCAAGCCCGGGGCCGACCAGCTGGACCTCTCGCTGCCCATGCTGGCCATGTTGGCCACAGCCGATGACTGCCGGGCCGAAGACGGCACCGACTGCCGCAACTACGGCGTTCTGGAGGGCATCCCCGAGGCGCGGCGCCTCATGGCCGTGCTGCTTGACGATACGCCCGAGAACGTCATCGTGGGCGGCAACTCCTCGCTCACCCTGATGCACGACACCATCGCCCGGTTCCTCGACTTCGGCACCTTGGGTTCGGTGCCCTGGGCCGCCCTGGACGAGGTGAAGTGGCTTTGCCCCGTACCGGGCTACGACCGCCATTTCGCCATCACCGAGGCCTTCGGCTTGCAGAATATCCCGGTGCCCATGACCGGCGAAGGCCCCGATATGGATGCGGTGGAGGCCCTGGCTGCCGCCGACCCGGCCGTGAAGGGCATCTGGTGCGTTCCGAAGTATTCGAACCCCGGCGGCGTCACGTACAGCGACGAGGTGGTGCGCCGCTTGGCAGCCCTGCCTGCGGCGGCTGCCGATTTCTGCATCATGTGGGATAACGCCTATGCGGTCCACCATCTGTCCGACGATGCGGCCGAACAGGATACGGTACTGGATATCGGCGAAGCCTGCCGGCAGGCCGGTAACCCCGACCGCTACGTGAAGTTCGCTTCGACCAGCAAGGTCACCCTGCCCGGCGCCGGCATCGCCGCCCTGGCCGCCAGCCCCGCCAACATCGCCGAGATGAAGCAGCGCATGGCGGTAGCCACCATAAGCGGCGACAAGCTGAACCAGCTGCGCCATGCGCGCTTCCTGCAGGACGCCCCGGGCATCGCCGCCCATATGGCGCGCCATGCCGCCATCCTGCGCCCGAAGTTCCAGCTGGTCGACCGCAAGCTGGCCGAGGGCCTGGCCGGGGTGGGGGAGTGCTCGTGGTCGAAACCGCGGGGCGGCTACTTCGTCAGCTTCGATGCGCCGACGGGCACCGCCGCCCGGGCGGTGCAGCTGGCCCGCGAGGCCGGTGTGGTGATGACCGGCGCCGGTGCCACCTGGCCCGGCGGATGCGACCCGCAGGACAGCAACATACGCATAGCCCCCACGCTGCCGCCGCTGGAAGAGCTCGATGCAGCCCTGGACGTCTTCGTCCTGTGCGTGAAGCTCGCCTACCTGGAGAAGCTGCTGGATCAGAAGTAGTTGTGGGGATTCACCGCCACGCCGTCCACTTCCACCTGGAAGTGCAGGTGCGCGCCGAAGGATTGCCCGGTATTCCCCACGGTGCCGATATTCTGCCCGCGAGTGACGTAGTCGCCCGGCCGCACGAAGGTGGCCGACGAGTGCATGTATTTGGTGACGATGCCGGTGCCGTGGCTTATGACCACCCAGTTGCCGGCGCCCCCGTTGTAACCCCCGTCGTTGGTGGCATACATCACGGTGCCGTCGGCTGCGGCATAATAGGGCGTGCCCTCGGGGGCAGCCATATCGGTGCCCTTATGGAACGAGTTGTCGAAGCTGCGGTACCCGAACCCGGAAGACGACACGGCTTCGGGGCAGGGATTGGTGAAGAACCCGTCGCCCATGATCACGCTCTCACCGGCCACATAGGTGTTGCCCGCGGTGCCGGCGGCTATCTCGGCCTCGCGCTGCTTGCGGGCTTCCTCGGCCTGGCGGGCTGCTTCGGCAGCCAGCTCCTCCTGGGCCTGCAGCTCGGCGGCCTCGGCGGTGATCTTCTCCGCTTCGGCCCTTAAGGCCGCCTGCGTGCTCTCGATCTGGTCCATGGAGGCCTGCGCGATCTCCATCTGCTCCAAGGCCCGGGCCGATTGCTCCTCGTAGAGCGCCTTGGCCTCTTCCTGGCGTTCGCGCGCTTCCCTGGTCTGCTGCATGAGCGAGGACCCATGGGCCGAGATGCTCGAGCAGAAATCGAAGGAGGTCAGGAACGCCTCGAAGCTGGTGGTCTGCAGCAGCACATCCAGGAAGGTGCCGGCACCGCCCTCCTTGTACATGCCCACGGCGAATTCCGAGAGCTCGCCCTGCAGCGATTCCAAGCGCTCGGTCTCCTTCTGGATGCGGGCGGCGGCGTCCTCGCTTAGGCGCACGGCCTCGTCGTGGGCGGCCGTTGCCGTGTTGTACTCGTCCATGACGGCATTGAGGCTCGTCTGCAGGGAGTCGATCTGGGCGTATACCCCGTCGGCTTCGGCCCGCTTCTCGGCAGCCGTGATGCCCCAAGCCGGGGAAGCGCCCAGGCCGCTCAGCAGGGGGCCCGCCGCCAGCAGCAGGCAGAGGGCGAATGCAAGGGGGGCAAGGCGGTTATGGCAGGTTCGCTGGTCCATTCAAGGCTCCGTTTGTGTTTCGTCGGCCCATTCGGTCGCATCGGGCGGCCCGGCAGGGGCGAAGTGCAACCAATATGCTAGCAGTTCGGCCGGCACCGCAAGGTTTTTCAAACGATACGCACAAACAATCTACGCGGTGGAAATGGGGGAATGGTGAAGAGACGCCCGGGGGCGTGTTAACGGTTGACACCGTCTGGCACGTAGCGTATTATTCTTCTGCTCACATGCGATTAGTCGCGCGTGAGCAGGCAGCTTGAAAAGTACACATGAATCAGAGCGAGCCGAAAATGGGCGTGTGCCCGAGTGGTTAAAGGGGACGGGCTGTAAACCCGTTGGCTC
>CANOBU010000089.1 GCA_947564425.1 uncultured Eggerthellaceae bacterium | reverse complement strand
ATCCTATCCTGTATCCAGCTTTTTTCTGCATCATCTTTATCCTACGTTCTCACCTTTGATTTCCGACAGCCTTTGCTGACTCGCATTCTGATTGGTGGCAATCGTCGGTTTCAGCAAAGCGATTTGATCGGCTAGATCGGAAAACATCAACTCTCGGATCTCATCGCCCTCTTGCCGCGCCAGCGCCTCAAGATGAAAGAGCTCTGCCATAATCTCTGCTGCTTTCTCGTTCAGGACCTCCTGGGATAGCGTGATCTCGTACAGCTGCGTCATATCCATGTCGTCTTCCCCTTCCCCGAAATAGACCTCGGTGTAGATAATCTTCGAAACGCTGTCGCGCTCCCTTTCCGTCAGGGCATCGCCATCCCGCCTCAGGCAATCGAGCATGAAGCGCGGGATCTTCGCCGCACGGATGAGGTTCGCATTGGCCTTGCTGGGCTTCTGACCGGCTTCGTAGCGGGCTACGCTCGCCTCCCCCAGCCCCAGAATCCGAGCAAACGATTTCTGCGACAACCCGTAGCGCCCCCGGATGTCCTTGATATCCTGCGCTGTCAGCTCCTGTTCCATCATAGCCTCCTTTATACTATCTTTTGATAGTTTTTAATATGATTTTCTATCTATTGATAGTATCATATTGTGGATGGAAGATGCAAGTCCCCCGTGTTAACTTGACCAGTCTGATTTCGGACTATATACTACAGTCCGAAATCAGACAAATGACCGCCGCAATCCCGGAAGGGGCACGCCTTGACCCAACAGGAAAACCTCTCGGACTCCTTGGCCCAGGCCATCAACGACTTCTATCGCCGCACCGACGAGCTGTACCATGATGCGGCCAAACGCGTGGGCCTGGCCGACTGCACCTTCGAGATAATGTACAGCCTGATGATCTACGACGGTCTGACCCAGACTCAGCTGCAGATGGCCGGCTTCTCGCCGAAGCAGACCATCAGCTCGTCGGTCAAGCGCCTGCAACAGCAGGGCCTGGTGGAAGCGCGAACCGATGGGCGCACCAACCGCATATTCCTTACGAAAGCAGGCCGCGCCTTCACCAGGAGGAAGATCCGCCCCGTATACGATGCGGAGCGCAGCGCGGCCGCCATCTTCAGCCCTGCAAAGCAGAAAGCCATCATGAAGAGCATCGAGCGCTACACCGAAGCGCTCGCCACCCGGTTCGAAGCCCTGGATATCTAAGGACTCCCCATGCCCATAGACATGTCGAAGCATTTCTCTACCAGCGCGCTTCTGCGCTATACGCTGCCCACCATGCTGATGATGGTGTTCACCTCGCTGTACACCATCGTGGACGGCTTCTTCGTATCGAACTTCGCCGGCAAGACATCGTTGGCCGCTGTGAACCTGATTATGCCGGCCATCATGATCCTGGCCTCCGTCGGCATGATGGTGGGCACCGGCGGCAGCGCCCTGGTGGCGAAGACCCTCGGCGAGGGGGACGGCGGCCGCGCCCGGCGCTGGTTCACGCTGCTGGCGATCTTCGGCTTCTGCATAGGCACCGTGCTGGCCATCGCGGGCTGGTTCGTGATGGAGCCGGTGGCGGCGGCCCTGGGCGGTACCGGCCAGCTTCTGGCCGATGCGGTGCTGTACGGGCGCTTCATGATGATCAGCCTGCCGTTCTTCATCCTGCAATACGCCTTCCAGAGCTTCTTCGTCACCGCCGGAAAGCCCAAGCTGGGGTTCGCCGTCATCGTGGCGGCCGGCGTCACCAACATCGTGCTGGACTTCCTGTTCGTGGGCGTGTTCGGCTGGGGGCTGCCCGGCGCCGCCATCGCCACGAATATCGGCGAAGTCATAGGCGGCGTGGCACCGGTGGTCTACTTCATGCGCAAGCGCACGGCCCAACTGTGGTTCGAGCGGCCGCACCTGCGGTTGCGCGTTATCGGGAAGGCCTGCGTGAACGGCTCGTCCGAGATGGTCACCAACATAGCCATGAGCCTGGTGAGCATGCTGTACAACCTGCAGCTGCTGCGCTATATCGGCGAGGACGGCGTGGCCGCCTACGGGGTGATCATGTACACGGCCATGATATTCGCCGCGCTGTTCATGGGCTATGCCATAGGGTCGTCGCCGCTGATGAGCTACCAGTACGGAGCCAAGAACCATACCGAGATGCGTTCGCTGCTGATGAAGAGCCTGGGATTGGTGGGCGTAGGCGGCGTGCTGATGTTCCTTGCCGGCCAGGCCTTCGCCGGGCCCCTGTCGCAGGTCTTCGTGGGCTATGACGCCGCGCTGCTGGAGCTGACCACCCATGCCTACCGCATCTACGCCCTGTGCTTCCTGTTCATGGGCTTCGCCATATACAGCAGCGCCTTCTTCACGGCCTTGAACAACGGGCTGGTATCGGCGCTCATATCGTTCTTGCGCACGCTGGTGTTCGAGGTGGGGGCGGTACTGCTGCTGCCCCTGATACTGGGCCTGGACGGCATATGGCTGTCCGTCACCGTGGCCGAGGTGGCCGCCTGCATCGTGGCCGCCATATTCATGGTTGCCCTGTCCGGCACCTACGGTTACGGGAAGAAGGGCGTAGTGAGGAAGGGGAGGTAATGTGCGGCCGTTTCGTGATGCTGACCTTCGATGAGGTGCTGCAGGTAGTCCAATGCCTGGAGTTCCATACGCCCTTCAACGCGCTGCCCGACTGGCCGGCGCGGCCCTCGGCCTATCCCGGCTCGGAGGCGCCCGTCATCGTACCCGGGGAAGAGGGCCTGCAAGCCCGGCCCCTGCGCTGGGGTTTCGAAGCCTCCTGGCAGAAGGGCCTCGTGTTCAACACCCGTATCGAGACGGCTCTGGGGCCGCAGCCGGGCCTGTGGCGCGAACCTATCCGCAACGGCCGCTGCATCGTGGCAACGGGCGGCTTCTTCGAGCCCCATCGCAGCCAGACGCGGCCCAGCCCCCGCACGGGGCGGCCGGTGAAGCAGCAGTACCTCTTCCAAAGCCCCGATGATACCCCGCTGCTGTTAGCGGCTGTGGCCGGCGATGGGTGCTTCTCGGTGGTGACCACGGTACCGAACGACACCATGGCACCCATCCACGACCGCATGCCCCTGGTACTGCGCCCCCGCGAGGTGCCGCTGTGGCTGGGTCCCGACTTCGCCGCCCTGGCCGACCGTACCGGAGTGGCCCTGGATGTGCAGCGGGAAGGGAATGACGCCGAAGACGGCGATGATAGCAGAGGCGAGGCGACCGGCAACGGGAGCATCGGCACTGGCAATCACATGCCCGACCCCCTGCAAGGCACTCTTTTCTGAGGCGGCGGAGGGGAATCACGTGCCGGGCGGGCGGTAGGCGGGCATGGCGTCGCCGTGGTCGGCCAGGTCTTGCTGGAACAGGCCCTCCATGATGCGGTTGCGGGTGCCCCAGGTGGCACCGGACACCGCATCCACCGTCTCCTGGATGGTGTCGCGGCCGACCGGCCCGGAACCGCTGTCGTAAACTGCCGCAGCTGCACGGCCGTAGCGATCGCAGGCGGCGCCCCGGCAGGGTGCGCAGGCGCGCTCGCACCCTGCCGGGGGAATCGGCTTATTCCCAAAAACGCCCATGGGCCGCCTACTCGGCGCCCTTCGGAGCGGGAGCGCCCGCACCCGCGGCCGCCGGAGCGCCGGGGGCGCCGGCCGCAGCCGCCAGCTTCGCGGGGTCGTCCTTCACGATGAGTCCGGCCAAACCGCCGGCCGCCGGGTCGCATAGCAGGGCCACGATCACGATCACCGGCCAGAACTGCATGCACAGGCCCACGAAGCGGTCGAACAGGTTCACGGCCATCATCTGGCCGGTCATGGTTGAAAGGGCCTGGGTTTCGCCCACGCCGGTCATGAAGGCCGTCATCACTATCCCCAGGAAGAACATGATCAGCGTGCTGAAGAACACGTTCTGGATAAGCCGGAAGGCCACGCTGCCCGGCCGCGCATCGTAGTAGATGGCGCAGGCGCCGGCCACCTTCCCCAGGGGGATGACCGCCGTCACCACGAACGAGGTGACGAAGGCAACCAGGAAGCTCATGCCGTAGAAGGCGGGGTCGATATGCGGCATGCCCTGCGATATGGTCAGGCACAGGCACAGCACCGCCGCCACGAACAGCGAGAAGAACAATCCGTACACCAGGTAGTATTTCCGCGAATGCATCTGCATCCTCCTCTCCCGGCGCCTGCCGGCCGGCAGGCGCCGCACGGGGACGGTCCGGCACTGCGACTGGGGACGCAGCGTCCGGACCGCCCTTCGGCAGGAACGGCCTAGCCCACCACGAACAGCGTCTGCTGCTTCTCGTCCATGCCGGCAGCCAGCTCGTCCACCTTCCCGAACTCGATGCACTTCGACTGGCAATGCTGCACGCAGGTGGGCACCTTCCCCATGCCGCGGCGCATCGCGCAGGTATCGCACTGCTTGGTGGGGATGGGCAGATAGGCGAACTGCCAGTTCTCCTCGGCCTCGGCGGTTGCGGCCCTGGCGCTGGTGGTGGTGCTGGCCGTGCTGGTGACGCTGTTCGGCATAGGGCCCCTGGAGCGTCGGCGCGGCGGTGCAGCAGGCGCCGGGCGGGTCGGCGGCGATGCCGGCGATGCGGAGTCGGAGGACCAGCCGGGCCCGGGCCGCTGGAAGAAGCGCTGCGAGGCCGTGGCGCGCCGCTACGGGCTGTCCGCCCGCGAGACCGAGGTGTTCATGCTGCTGGCGAAGGGCCGGGGCATCGAGCACATCCAGGGCAAGCTATGCATATCGGGACACACCGTGAAGACCCACATCTACAACATCTACCGCAAGATGGGCATAGGCTCCCGCGAGGAACTACTCGACGCCGTGGAGGAAGCAGACGAGGTTGCCTGCAGGGAATGAAAAGGGCCTCCTGCGGGAGGCCCTTGGATTGCGTGGTGGAGATGATGGGATTCGAACCCACGACCCCCACGTTGCGAACGTGATG
>CANOBU010000088.1 GCA_947564425.1 uncultured Eggerthellaceae bacterium | reverse complement strand
CGCAGCCGATGGGCCCTGCGGCGAGGCGGCCGCCGGTCCGGCAGAGGGCGCCGGCGGCCCGCCCCTGGTGATAGACCTGATGCCCAGCCAGAAGGAAGTGGCCGACAAGGGCGCCACCATGCGCCTGGGCGCCTATCCCTGCTGCGTGGCCCCTGGCACCCGCGCCTTCCAGGCCTACGGGCAGGAACTCGTCTACGAGCGCCACCGGCACCGCTACGAGCTGAACAACGCCTACCGCGACCGCCTGGTCGAGGCCGGCCTGGTGCTCTCGGGCCTCTCCCCCGACGGCCAGCTGGTCGAGATGGTGGAGCTTCCCGACCATCCCTGGTTCGTAGCCAGCCAGGCCCACCCCGAATTCAAGAGCCGCCCCGGTTCGCCACATCCCCTGTTCCGCGACTTCATCGGCGCCGCCTGTGCCTACCGCAACCGACGCGAAGAGGCTGCGGGGGATTCCGCCGCCTGAGAGGCTGTTCCGGCGGCCCTGCTCGGAAGCTCCTTCGCCCTGCCGGATCGCCGACTGCCGCCGTCCCGCGCCGGGATGTCCGGGTGCGCTATCTCCGCTCCGCTTTCCCCGCTTGGCCCTCCCCCCTCGCCGACATCTTCCCGCGCCGGCAATGCCGCGGTAGAATGCGCCTATGGACACATGGGATGCAGCACGGGAGTACCTGGCGCACCTGCGCATCGAGCGCGGAAGCGCGCCCCTGACCATCGAGGCCTACAGCGCCGACCTGGCCGATTACCTTGATTTCCTGGGAGAAGCCGGCATAAGCCGCGTGGATGGCGTCGACCGCGATACCGTGGTGGCCTATGAGGCCGATATGGCCGATCGGGGCTATGCGGTGTCATCCATCGACCGGCATATCTCGGTGCTGAAGGGGTTCCACCGCTTCTGCGCAGCCGAGGGCTACGCCCCCGACAATCCCGCCGCCACCGTGCGCCTGCCCCGTCCTCCCGAGAAGCTGCCCGATGTATTGACCATCGATCAGGTGGCGGCGCTGCTCGAGGCGGTGGCGCCCGAGGGGCCCCGGGGCCTGCGCGACCGTGCCATTCTGGAGGTACTCTACGGCTGCGGTCTGCGGGTGAGCGAGCTCACCGGCCTGGATACGGCCGATTGCCTCTTCGACGAAGGATACCTGCGGGTCACCGGCAAAGGCGACAAGCAGCGCGTCGCCCCCATCGCCGGATGCGCCCTGCGGGCCCTGGGCGATTATCTGGAGGAGGGACGCCCCCTGCTGGCAAGGCCGGCAGCCAAGCCCACGGGGGCCGTGTTCCTGAATACCCGGGGAGGGCGCCTGAGCCGCCAGACGGTCCACAAGATCGCGGCTCGGGCGGGCCTGGCCATAGGCGTCGAGAACCTGCATCCCCACACCCTGCGCCATTCCTTCGCCACCCATCTGCTGGAAGGCGGAGCCGACCTGCGGGTGATCCAGGAGATCCTGGGGCACGCGGATATCGCCACCACCCAGATATACACCCATGTGAACCGCTCCCACATCCGTGAGGAGTACCTGTCATCCCATCCCCGCGCTTGACGGCGCAGAACCCTAGCGGCGCGCGTGCTTGCCGCGGGGCGGTTTCTTCAAGTGCAGCTTCACCAGCAGGCGCCCGCCCAGGTCGGTGACCATCTGCATCTGGGGTATGCGGAACAGGGCGCACAGGGAAAAGGCGATGGCCAGCCCGATGCCGCCGGCCACGACCAGCGATACGAATCCGCCCAGCATGCCGCCCGGAGAGGGCAGCCACAGGTTCACCAGGTAGGTGGCTGCCATGGCCGTGGCGGTTGCCAAGGCCACGCGCAGGGCCATCCACAGCACCTCGGGCAGCCGGAAAGGCCCGATGAGGGAGCGCAGCATGGCCACCAACACCACCGCGCAGGCACCGTAGTAGATGAAGTCCGCCGCCGTGACCCCCAGAAGCCCCAGGGTATCGGGGCGGCACAGGTAGTAGTACAGGATGCACTGCACCGCTACCATAACGGTGCTCACCAGGGCGAATCGCATGAAGCGGCGCAAGGCGGCGAACACGTTGTACAGAAACATGAGCACCGCATAGAAGGGCAGGCTGGCCAGCCATGCCTGCAGCACCGCCGCCACATACACCACATCGGAGGCATCGAAGGCGCCGGCCTGGAACAATTCCATGAGGGGTTGGGAGAGCACGCCCATGATGCCCGCCAACGGCATGATCAGCAGCAGGTTGCCCGAAAGCCCCGTGTTCACCAGCTGGCGCAGCCCGTGCCAATCATCCTTGGCCACGGCATCCCCCATCTCGGTGAAGAGCGCCCGCGAGAGCGATACCGCAACCACCCCGTAGGGCAGCTGGAACCATGTCCAGGCATACAGCAACGTGGAGGGCCCGTTCTCGCCCACCGAAAGCGAGAAGGCGTTGCGGCACGAGAAGGCGACCAAGGTGCCCACGATGTAGATCATAGTGGGCACGGCGATCTTCAGGGCCTCGATGAGGGCCGGGTCGTGCAGGTCGATGAGCAGCCGGTAACGGAAGCCCATCTTCTTCAAGGCCGGAATCTGGATCAGGGTCTGGATGGCCACGCCCAGGGTGGTGCCCACTCCCAGCACGATCACGGCCAGCTGGGGGCTCGATGCCGAAAGCGGTATATAGGCGAAGAACGACACGATGACGAAGATGTTGTTTATGGCCGGCGCCACGGCCGGCAGGAAGTAGATGCGGTTGGCATTCAGCAACGCCGTCACGATACCGCTCACACCATAGAAGATTATCTGGAAAGCGAAGATGCGGAAGAAGATGACCGACAGCTCCACAACCCCCTCCGTGGCGCTGACGGTGAAGGTCTGGGTGGCGATGAGCTGGGGTGCGAACAGGCTGGAGAGCAGCGAGAGCGACCCCAGCACCACGATGGTGAGGTTCAGCAGATTGCAGGCGAACCGGTTGCCGCCGCCTCCCTTGCGATGCTGCTTCTCCAGCAGGTACACGGGGATGAATGCCGCCCCCAGAAGACCCCCGGCCACCAGGTCGTACACCACGTTGGGCATGTTGTTGGCCACTTGGTAGGCGCTGGTCACGAAGGAGTTCCCCAAGGCGAAGGCCATGGCCCAGGTGCGCACCAGGCCCGTTATGCGCGAGACCAGGGTGGCAACCGTCATCAGCATTGTGGATTTAGCCACTGACGAATGGGTTTCTTCGGTTACTTCGCCCACCCGGCGTCCCCTTCCTTATACTATGCTGAACCAGGCAACTGTGCAATTATATAACCGATACGTCCGCCAAGGCCGACTCCAGGAAAGAGCCACGCTTATCATGCATATCCTCATAGTAGCCAACAGGAAGAACCCCCGCACCCTGGATGCGCTGTTCCAGATAACCGCCTATCTGGATTCCCAGGGCATAGGCCACAGCCAGATGGATGTGGCCGACCTTCCCGATTGCGCCTTCCCCTACGACGGTACCGCGGACACCGACCCGGCGGGCCGGTGCGACCTCATCATCACCTTGGGGGGCGACGGCACCATCCTGCATGCGGCAAGGCTCGCCTTCGCCCTGGAAGCACCCATCCTGGGCATCAATTTCGGGCATCTGGGCTTTTTGGCCAATGCGGCCCCCGATGGGGTCATCGCCCTTTTGGCCGATGCCCTGTCGGGCGAGATACTCAGCGAGCACCGCATGAACCTGAGGATCGAGGTGGCTTGCGCAGGAGACGAAGAAGAGCCGCCCGAGGGACCGCGCACCTTCTTCGCATTGAACGAGATCGCCATTGCCCGCGGAGCCTTGGGGCACATCGTCGATTTCGACTTCTCCATCTCGGATGACAAGATAGCCTCTATGCGCGGCGACGGGCTGGTGGTGGCCACCGCCACCGGTTCCACGGCCTATGCGCTGTCGGCCGGCGGCCCGCTGGTGGGGCCGTCCCACCGGGGCATGATCGCCGTGCCGCTGGCTCCCCATACCCTGAACTCGCGCGCCATCGTGGCCGAGCACCACGATGTGGTAGAGGTCCGTTTCGCGGAGGGCAGCTCCAGCGCCCGCGAGGCATCGCTGTTCGCCGACGGCGACGCGCTCGCCTTCGAACGGCCCTTGGAATCGGTCACCGTCTCGGTGGGCGAGCATCCCACCACCTTGCTCACCTGCCGCCAGGAAAGCTTCTACAAGCAGGTCTCGCGCACCTTCTTCGACTAGGTTCGCCGGCATCGGCCGCGCAGAAGGCGGGCTGTTCTCGGGCATGAAAAAAGCCGCCCCGGCAGGGGGCGGCTTCCGTGCAATACCGAAAGGTCCCTATTCCTCGTCGCCGCCTTGGCCCTTCACGTCGTACTCGCGCTGCACGGCAGGGTCGATCTGGGCAGCGGGGCTCATGGTGGAAGCGGCATAGATGGATTTCACGTACTTGCCCTTGGCGCTGGAGGGCTTCACGCGCAGGATCTCGTCGTAGACGGCGCCGTAGTTCTGGGCCAGGGCCTGCGGGGTGAAGCTCGCCTTGCCGATGACCACATGGGCGATGCCGTAGCGGTCGGCGCGGTACTCCACGCGGCCGCCCTTCAGGTCGTTGATGGCCTTCGCCACATCGGGGGTCACGGTGCCCAGCTTGGGGTTGGGCATGAGGTTGCGGGGACCGAGGATCTTGCCCAGGCGGCCCACCTTGCCCATCTGGTCGGGGGTTGCCACGGCAGCGTCGAAGTCGATGTTGCCGGCCTGGATATCGGCGACCAGGTCGTCGGAGCCCACGATGTCGGCCCCGGCCTCCTCGGCGGCGCGGGCGGCTTCGCCCTCGGCGAACACGGCGACCCGCACGGATTTGCCGGAGCCGTTGGGCAGGGCCACGGTACCGCGGATGTTCTGGTCGGCCTTGCGGGTGTCGATGCCCAGGCGGAAGTGGGCCACGACCGTCTCATCGAACTTGGCGTTGCTCACCTCGGTGATAAGCTCGAAAGCCTCCAGCGGGGCGTATACCGCATCGCCGATCTTCTCTTCGGCGGCGCGATAGCTCTTGGAACGTTTTGCCATCTTTCATCTCTCCTTCGTGGTAAGTAGCGAATGCCCGCAGGCACTCTCCCAACTATGGTCTGCGCGGAATCGCGCGGATACCCCGGTTATTCGCCCATCGCGCGCAGAGCCTCGGCGAGCTTGCGGCTGGGAACGTACTTCTTCTTCATCTCGCGGCCCTCGATGCGCACGCCCATGGAACGGGCG
>CANOBU010000087.1 GCA_947564425.1 uncultured Eggerthellaceae bacterium | reverse complement strand
TGCAGGAGCACTCCATGGTGCTCATCCGCGGCGGTCGTGTGAAGGACCTCCCCGGCGTGCGCTACAAGGTGATCCGCGCTGCCCTGGACTGCGCTGCCGTCGACGGCCGCATGCAGGCCCGCAGCCGCTATGGCGCCAAGCGCCCGAAATAACCGTTATTAAGCCGCGCGGGCCCGCAGGGCCTAATGGAGGGCAGAGGGCCCTCCCGAAGCGTGCAGACATCAGAAGGAGTAACACATGCCGCGTCGAGCAGCAGCCATCCGTCGCGAAGTGCAGCCGGATGCGAAGTACAACAACCGTTTGGTCACCCAGCTGATCAATAAGGTCCTCCTGGATGGCAAGAAGTCCCTGGCCGAGGATATCGTCTACGGTGCCTTCGAGCAGGTCCAGGAGAAGACGGGCGAGGATCCCCTGACCGTCTTCAAGAAGGCCATGGACAACGTGCGCCCCACCCTGGAGGTCAAGCCCAAGCGCGTGGGCGGCGCCACCTACCAGGTGCCCATGGAGGTCAATTCCCGCCGCGCGAACCAGCTGGCCATCCGCTGGATCGTCGATTTCTCGCGCAAGCGCCGCGAGCACACCATGAAGGACCGCCTGGCCCAGGAGATCATCGATGCCTCCGAGGGCACCGGCGCCTCTGTGAAGCGCCGCGAGGACCTGTACAAGATGGCCGAGTCGAACCGTGCGTTCTCGCACTACCGCTTCTAGGAGGGACTCGAACCTATGGCAAAAGAAGATCTGAGGGATACGCGCAATATCGGCATCATGGCCCACATCGATGCGGGCAAGACCACGACGACCGAGCGCATCCTGTATTACACCGGCAAGACCCATAAAGTGGGCGAGGTGCACGACGGCGCCGCCACCATGGACTGGATGGTCCAGGAGCAGGAGCGCGGCGTGACCATCACCTCCGCTGCCACCACCTGCTATTGGAACTACCCCGAGGGCAAGGCCGACGGCAAGCCCTATCGCTTCCAGATCATCGACACTCCGGGCCACGTGGACTTCACCGCCGAGGTGGAGCGCTCCCTGCGCGTGCTGGACGGTGCTGTGGCCGTGTTCGATGCCGTGGCCGGCGTGCAGCCGCAGTCCGAGACCGTGTGGCGTCAGGCCAGCAAGTACGGCGTGCCCCGCATCGCCTACATCAACAAGTACGACCGCGTGGGCGCCGACTTCTTCCATGCGATCCAGACTATGAAGGACCGCTTGGACGCGCCCGCCGTGGCCGTGCAGATCCCCATGGGCGCCGAGGATAACTTCTGGGGCGTCATCGATGTGGTCACCAAGACCGCCTGGGACTTCAAGGCCGATGACAAGGGTATGACCTACCCCGAGAAGACCGAGCTGCCCGCCGAGTTCGCCGACGAGCTGGAGATGCGCTACCAGGAGCTGCTGGAGGCCGCCGCCGACTGCGACGACGCCCTGATGGAGAAGGTGCTCATGGAGGAGCCCGTCACCACCGAGGAGCTCAAGGCCGCCATCCGCAAGGGCACCCTGGAATGCAAGCTCCATCCTGTGTTCGTGGGTTCCTCCTACAAGAACAAGGGCGTGCAGGAGATGCTGGACGGCGTGGTCGATTACCTGCCCAGCCCTGTGGACGTGCCACCCATCAAGGGCGTGAACCCGGATACCGGTGCCGAGGAGGAGCGCCCTGCCGATCCCAAGGCCCCCTTCAGCGCCCTGGCGTTCAAGATCATGACCGACCCCTTCGTGGGCAAGCTCACCTATCTGCGCGTCTATTCCGGGAGCCTCGACTCCGGCAGCTACGTGCTGAACGCCAGCAAGGATAAGAAGGAGCGCATCGGCCGTCTGCTGCAGATGCACTCCAATCAGCGGATCGATATCGATTCCATCCAGGCCGGCGACATCGTGGCCGTGGTGGGCCTGAAGGATGTGTCCACGGGCGACACCCTGTGCGACGAGGCGCATCCCGTGATCCTGGAGTCCATGGAGTTCGCCGATCCCGTAATCGACATCGCCGTGGAGCCCAAGACCAAGGCCGAGCAGGATAAGATGGCCGTGGCCCTGCAGAAGCTGGCCGAGGAGGACCCGACGTTCCGCGTGTCCACCAACGCCGAGACCGGCCAGACCATCATCGCCGGCATGGGCGAGCTGCACCTCGAGATCATCATCGACCGCCTGCTGCGCGAGTTCAAGGTCGAGGCCAATGTGGGCAAGCCCCAGGTGGCCTACCGCGAGAAGGCCACCCAGCCGGCCATGGATGTGCAGGGCAAGTTCGTGCGCCAGTCCGGCGGCCGCGGCCAGTACGGCGATGTGGTCATCAACATGTACCCGCAGGAGCCCGGCACCGGCTACGAGTTCGAGAACAAGATCGTGGGCGGCGTGGTGCCCAAGGAGTACATCCCCTCGGTGGACAAGGGCATCCAAGAGGCCCTGCGCTCCGGCGTGCTGGCCGGCTATCCGGTCGAGGATATCAAGGTGGAGCTGATCGACGGCTCCTACCACGAGGTGGACTCCTCCGAGGCTGCCTTCAAGGTGGCCGGCTCCATGGCCATCAAGGAGGCCCTGAAGCGCGGCAAGCCGGTCATCCTGGAGCCCGTCATGTCCGTGGAGGTCGAGACCCCCGAGGAGTATATGGGCTTCGTTATGGGCGATATTCCCTCGCGCCGCGGCATGATCGTGGGCCAGGAGAGCCGCGGCAATACCACCGTGGTAAGCGCCAAGGTCCCGCTGTCCAACA
Source organism: uncultured Eggerthellaceae bacterium (assembly GCA_947564425.1). Taxonomy (GTDB): domain Bacteria; phylum Actinomycetota; class Coriobacteriia; order Coriobacteriales; family Eggerthellaceae; genus UBA9715. The sequence continues at coordinate 2,591 of CANOBU010000087.1, read as the reverse complement.
TGTTCGGTTACGCTACGGACCTGCGTTCGGGAACCCAGGGCCGCGCTATGTACACCATGCAGTTCGATTCGTACGAGCCGGTGCCCAAGAGCGTGCAGGAAGAAATCGTGAGCAAGGCCGGCGGCAACGCTTAAGCGCAGCCCGGATCAATTGGAGGAATGAAAGTGGCTAATCAGAAGATTCGCATCCGCCTGAAGGGCTACGACCATGAGATCGTGGATCAGTCCACGAAGCTCATCGTCGATACGGCGCAGAAGACGGGTGCCAAGGTTTCCGGACCTATCCCGCTGCCCACGGAGCGCAATCTGTATTGCGTCATCAAAGGGCCCCATGTGAACAAGGATTCCCGCGAGCAGTTCGAGATGCGCACCCATAAGCGCCTCATCGACATCCTGGAGCCCACTCCCAATACGGTGGACTCCCTGATGCGCCTCGACCTGCCGGCCGGTGTCGACATCGAGATCAAGCTGTAAGGGGTGTGCGCCATGATTAACGCGATTTACGGAAAGAAGATCGGCATGACGCAGCTGTTCGATGAGAACGACAACGTCGTGGCCGTGACGGTCATCCAGGCAGAGCCGAATACGGTATGCCAGGTCAAGACCAAGGAGTCCGACGGCTACGATGCCGTGCAGCTGGGCTTCGGCACCATCAAGGAGAAGAAGGTGAATCTTCCCATGAAGGGCCATTACCAGAAATACGGCGTGGCCCCCTGCCGCCATCTGCGCGAGGTGCGGGTCGAGGACGGCAGCGAGCATAATCCCGGCGAGCAGCAGACCGTCGCCGCATTCGCCGACGTGAAGAAGGTCGATGTGACCGGTACGTCCAAGGGCAAGGGCTTTGCCGGCGTCATCCGCCGCCACGGTTTCGGCGGCGGCCCCGGCGGCCATGGCTCCCACTTCCATCGCGCACCCGGTTCCATCGGCATGTGCGCCACGCCCTCGCGCGTGCTGAAGGGCCTGCGCATGCCTGGCCATATGGGCTGCGACCGCGTGACGGTGAAGAATCTGGAAGTGGTACGGATTGACGAGGACCTGAACCTCATCCTGGTGAAGGGTGCGGTTCCCGGCGGGAAGAACGGCATCGTGCGCGTTCGCATGGCCGGCGACGGCAAGAGCTGGTAAGGAGCACACTTAAATGGCAAAGATCGAAGTTAAAACCGCGGAAGGCAAGAAGGCCAGCACGGCCGACCTGCTGGATTCCGTGTTCGGCATCGAGCCGAACATCCCGGTGATGCATCAGGTCGTGCGCATGCAGCGTGCCTCCTGGCGTGCCGGCACCCATGACACCAAGACCCGCGGCCAGGTCCGCGGCGGCGGCAAGAAGCCTTGGCGCCAGAAGGGCACCGGCCGTGCCCGCCAGGGTACCATCCGCGCACCCCATTGGCGCGGCGGCGGCGTGGTGTTCGGGCCGCATCCCCGCAGCTATGCGTTCAAGGTGAACAAGAAGGAGATAAAACTGGCCATCCGCTCGGCGCTTTCCGCCAAGCTGGCCGACGGACAGCTCATCGTTGTCGACAAGCTGGAGTTCGAGAAGCCCCGTACCAAGGATGCCGTGGCGGTGCTGACCGCCCTGGGCGTCGAGGGCCGCTGCACCATCGTGGTGGGCAACGAGGACACGAACGCCTTCCTGTCGTTCCGCAACATCCCCACGGTGGACATCATCCCGGTGGACGATGCCAACACCTACGAGCTGCTCGATAACAAGTTCCTCATCTTCACCGAAGAGGCGCTGCGCAAACTCGAGGAGGCGATGGCATAATGAAGGACGCCCGCAACATCATCATCCGCCCGATCATCACGGAGCACAGCTACGACATGATCGAGAAGAACAAGTATACGTTCGAAGTGGCCCGCGATGCCAACAAGATCGAGATAGCCAAGGCTATCGAGGAGCTCTTCGATGTGAACGTGAAGAAGGTCAACACCATGAACGTGAAGCCCAAGCGCAAGCGCGTGCGCTACGTCGCCGGCTACACCCGCCAGTGGAAGAAGGCCATGGTCACCATAGCGGAGGGCCAGTCCATCGAGATCTTCTCTGCTTAATCTGGGGTTTCCCCGGATTCACGGAATCGGCGCAACCCCCGGCCGCATGATGCGGCCGGGGGTTCTTTGCTATACTGATGCATGCTCTAGATATCAGGAAAGAGGGGATGATGGCTCCGGATTTGATACGCTGCCCCGGTTGCGGCGTGAAGATGGATCTCTCCACCTTCGCCATACGACCCGACCAGGTGATCTGTCCCCGTTGCAGCACCCGCGCCGCCGTGCCCCCTCTCGCTTCGCCGGTTGCAGCCCAAGGTGGCTTCACCTATCCGCCCGCCTCCGCATCCTTCGCCCCTGCGCAGCGCCCAAGCGGTGCTGCGGCTTCCTATGCGCCTTCCTATATGAGTCCTGCGGCCTATGCCGCCCAGGCGGCGGTGCCCCCGGCGCCTTCGGGCTATGGCATCGTTCCGGCGCCGGTCCTTCCGCCCCAGGCGGCGCCGTCGCCCACCATCTCCTGGTCCCAGAATGCGCCTGCGGCGCCCCGGACCGGCTTCGGTGCCCCCTCGGCTCCGCTGCCGGCTCCGCGTCCGGCGGTCCAGCCCGCAC
>CANOBU010000086.1 GCA_947564425.1 uncultured Eggerthellaceae bacterium | reverse complement strand
GCATGGCCATGCCCATGGTGTTCACGGTGATCCTGCTGGTGTTCCCCCGCGAGAAACGCGGCACCGCCATGGGCGTGATCGGGCTCATCATCGGCTTCGCGCCGGCCGTAGGCCCCTCGCTGGCCGGCTTGCTGGTAGACACCGTGGGATGGCGCTGGCTCTTCGGCATCGTCACCATCCTTGCCGTCGCCGTTATCGCCGTAGCCGTCGCCGTTCTGCGGAACTACGGCGACTTCACCCGCACAACCCTCGATAAGCTGTCGGTGCTGCTGTCCTCGGTGGGCATGGTGAGCCTGCTCTACGGCCTTTCCACCTTCTCGTCCAGCCAGAACCTGGTGATTACCGCCGCCCTCATCGTCTGCGGCCTGGTGTTGGTGGGTCTGTTCGTATGGCGGCAATTGAAGCTTCCCGAGCCCATGCTGAAAGTGGAGATCCTCAAAACCCGCAAGTACGCCCTGGCGGTGATTATCATCGTGATCGTGCAGGCTGCGCTTATGGGCACCGGCGTCATCACCCCGCTCTACATCCAAGGCGTACGCGGCTACTCGGCCACTATGTCCGGCCTCGCCATGCTTCCGGGCGCCCTCATCGGCGCCTTCATGGGACTCATCAGCGGACGGCTGTTCGACCGCTTCGGGGTACGGCGCGTGGTGGTGCCGGGGGCCATCATAGCCCTCGTCGGCGGCTTCGGGCTGGCCGCTTTGGGCATTGACACCGACTTCGTCTTCATCGCCACATCCTACACCGTGCTTATGATGGGACTTCAGTTCACCATGACGCCGCTGAACACCTGGGGCGTCAACTCCCTGGACAATAGCGTCATCCAGCATGCCCAAGGCGTCTCGAACACCTTGAACCAGGTGGCCGCCTCCCTGGGCACGGCGGTGTTGGTATCCATCTCGGCCCTGGCCCCGGCCGTGGCTCCCGACATGCCCCCGCTGGAGCAAACGTATCTCGGCAACCATATGGCCTTCTGCACCACGGCGATCCTCATGGCGGCGGCAGTCCTCGTGATCCTGTTCTTCGTGCGCGATAAGAAGCGCCCCGGCGCAGCCGCCGTCGGAGCCGAGGCCGCTGGAGGCACCGCCGCCGGAGTCGAGCTCACCGACTACGCAGCAGGCCTCGATGGCGTCACCGTGGATGCCTCGACCGCAATGGAGCCGACCGGCGCCGAGGACTCCCACGACTATCGCGCCAGCGACGTGATGAACCGCGAACCGCTCTGCGCCTCTTCCGATGCCACCATGGAAGAAGTCATAAAGCTCATGGCTTCCACCGACACCAGCGGAGTGCCCGTAGTGGACAGCAGCGGCTCGCTGGCAGGTTTCATCTCCGACGGCGATGTTGCATCGTACCTGGGCCGCAACGACATATCCCTGTTCGATGCCACGCTGAACCTCTACCGCTTCATGGACGATTCGGCGTTCTCGACCCGCTTCACCGACCTTCTGAACTTGAATGTCATGGCCATCGCCACCAAACGGGTCATCTCGGTGCCGCAGGATATGCCCCTCGATGTCGCCGTGCGCATCCTGGCGGAACGCCGCATAAAGAAGGTGCCGGTAGTCGACGATGAGGGGCGGCTGGTGGGCACCCTCAGCCGCCGCAACGTCATGCACGCCATGGCCCAGGCCATCGATCAGATGCACAGCGGGGAGGACCCGCAGGAAGGGTAACGCTCCGGTTACCCTGCAGCCCCCTTCCGCGCAGGCCGCCCTATAATGGCGGAAACCTCGAAGAAGGGAGCTGCCCTATGAAACTGGAGCTGTACAAACGGGATACCTGCCCCTATTGCCAACGCGTCATGGCCGTTATCGACCAGCTGGGCTCGCCCGTCGAGATGCATGATATCGAGCGCAACCCCGCCGATCTTGAGCGCCTTATCTCCGTAGGCGGCAAGCGGCAGGTGCCCTGCCTGTTCATCGATGGGCAGCCGCTCTACGAGAGCGCCGACATCATCCGATGGCTGCAAGCCAACCAGGACCTCTAGGAGGCGCCATGAAAGACGAGGAGAGCCGCCGCGAGCGCGAGCGGCGCAAGCAGGAGAACCGCGACATCCTGGCCAAGGAGCAACCCATCGTGCTGGAATCCTCGGCCTCGAACCCCACCTTCCCCGCCATGCAGGAATTCGAGGTGGACGAAGGGGGCCCGGCGGGCTCGACCCGCAAGCACCCGGGCCTGCTGTGGTTCGCCATAGCAGCCGTTGCCGTCATCGTGCTGGTCATCGCGTTTATGGCCCTGGGCGACTGGTCCTAGGGGACCCGCCGGCCGGGCCTTATACGCCCGGCCATCCGGTCGCCTTCCGCAACGGGCGCCGGCGCCTTCGCCCCGCCGAAACCCCGCCTGTTCCGCAGCCTTCCCTAGCGGTCCTGCAAGGGGATGTAATCGTGGGCGCCGGCCGTGAAGGTGGCCTTGTACGCAGGCCGGATGATGCGCTTGCCGGCGACCAGCTCCTCGAAGCGATGGGCTGCCCACCCCGCCATGCGCCCGCAGGCGAACAGCGGCGTATACAGGTCATCGGGTATGCCCAGCATGGTATAGACGAAGCCCGAATACATATCCACATTCGCGCAGACATCCTTATCGGTGCCCTTCACATCGCGCAGGATGGCCGGCGACAGGCGCTCGATGGCTTTCAGCAGCCCCAACTCGGCTTCGAATTCGGTGCCTTCGGCCAGCTTCTCCGCGAAACGCTTGCATATAACGGCGCGGGGGTCTGATTTCGTATACACCGCATGGCCCATGCCATAGATCAGCCCGCTGCCGTCGTAAGCCTCCTTCTTCACCACCCGCGTGAGATAGGCGGCCACCTGGTCGTCATCTTCCCAATCGGCTATCTCGCGCTTGGCTTCGGCCTGCATGGCCTGCACCTGGTGGTTCGCCCCGCCATGGCGGCGCCCCTTCAGCGACCCGATAGCCGCCGAATAGGTTGCATACGGGTCGGTATCGGACGACGACAGCACCCGCGTGGTGAAGGTGGAGTTGTTGCCGCCGCCGTGTTCGGCATGCAGGCACAGCATGATGTCGAGCATCTGCGCCTCGGCAGCGGTGAACTCGCGGTCGGGACGCAGCATCGAGAGGATCGTCTCGGCCGTGGACTGCCCGGGGATGAACCGGTGCATGATCATGGACCCATGCTCGAAGCGGGCCTGCTTGGCGTAATAGGACAGCACCATGATGCGCGGCAACCGCGAGATCAGGCTTATGGCCGTGCTTATCTCGTGCTCGGGCGTGCGCTCCTCGGCCTGGCGGTCGTAGGAATACAGCAGCAGCACCGACCGGGCCAGCAGGTTCATGAGGTCGGGCGATACGTCCCGCATGATGATGGAGGCCGTGAAACCGTCGGGCAGCTCGCGCTGGGAATCGAGCGCAGCAATGAACCGGTCGAGCTCGTCTTGGGTGGGAAGCTTGCCCATGAGCAGCAGGAACACTATCTCCTCGTATTTGAACCGCCGCATATCGTCGATACCGCCCAGCAGGTCGTAGATCTCGTAGCCGCGATACAGCAGCGAGCCCTCATCGGGGATCTTAACGCCGTCGGACATAAGATAGCCGTGCACGTTCGATATGTTGGTGGCCCCGGCGATAACCCCGGTGCCGTCGGCATTGCGCAACCCGCGCTTTATATCGAAGCGATTGTATATCTCGGGTTCTATGGCATTCACCGCGGCGAAGCGGTCGTACAGCTCGAAATCCTGATGGGTCATGGCGGCAGTCCTTACCTCGCGTTTCGCATCATCCTACCAGGACTTCTCGGCTTCACCGCCAGAAGAGCGGCGCTTTCCGCCGCGCGGCTGCAACTTCCCGGGGCGGCAACTTCCCAGGCAGCAGAAGGGCCCTCCGCAGAGGGCCCTTCCGTCCGCTTGCCAGCCAGGGCGACCGGCGGATCGGGGCGACGGCTACTTCTGAGCCTCTTCGAACGTGAAGGCGGTTTCGGCGGCCTCGGCGGCAGCCTGCTCGTCGCCCATAGCATCGAAGTCCTCGACGGAAGCGATGGCCTCGGCCACTACCTCCTGCTCGATACGCTCCAGATCCTTCTTTGCGTCCTGCATCTTGGCATTCTCGATATCGACGGCCATGGCAGCATCCTTTCCCTTGAACCCTCGGCGCTTCAGCGCTCGCTTCGCTTCCGATTATAGGCAGCGCTCTCCGAGGGGATATGCGGCGCGATGCAGGCGTCATCCGGACGTAATCGCCCTGAGAAGTTCGGTATACCTGGGGGCATTCCAGGGGAAGGCGAAGCCGGGCCGCAGGGTTATAGGACAGAATGTGTGTCCGCTAAACCGATAAGTTCCCAGCTAGGCTTGCATAAATAGGCTGTTCAAGTTGGTTGCCATCAACTCCAAGCTCGGACAAAATGTGTGTCCGATTCTCACTTGACATCCCAGTTCAGGCATTCTTTTTCGCAGAAGAAGTCGCCTAGGGGCTGGGGTGAGCGGTGAATAATCCAAGGTGCGCCATCTGCGGTGGGAAGACGAAGAAGAACGGGGCCACCTCATCGGGGACCCCTCGCTTCCGATGCACGTCTTGTGGAGCGTCTTCGACAAGGAGGATTGACAACCGGGCAAAGAGGCTCTCGGAGTTTCTCAAGTGGCTCTTCTCAAAAGATGCCCAAAAGGACATGGCGGGAGGGGGCCGCACCTTCAGGCGGCGCGTGAGCGAATTCTGGAAGATATGGCCCATAGCACCCTATACAGGAGAGGTCTGCGATGTCGTCTTTCTGGACGGCATCTGGATTGCCCGGCATGTTGTTGTGCTCATCGCGAGCACACGCGGACGCGTGCTCGCGTGGCATCTGGCGCAAAGCGAGTGCTCGGAGGCTTGGGCCGCCCTCATGCTGCGCATCCCCGCTCCTGTCATGGCGGTATCCGACGGATCATCCGGCCTCGCCAAGGCGGCGCGCGCAATCTGGCCTGCCACGCGCATCCAGCGATGCCTCTTCCACGTGTTCGAATCGGTGAAGAGATGCACGACCACCCGCCCCAAGCTCGATTGCGGACGCGAGCTCTATACGCTTGCCAGGAAGCTCCTCAAAGCAAAGGATGCTGGTGCGGCAGCTGCCTGGCTTGTCGAGTACGCCGGGTGGTGCACCAAGTGGGAGCGCTTCTTGCGAGAGTTCACGCTGAAGGATGGCAAGAAGCAATACACCCATGAGCGCCTCCGCAAGGCGAGAAACATCCTGAACCGCCTGGCCAAGGAGGGGACCATGTTCACGTTCGTGGAGCTTCAAGAAGAGCTAGGGGGTACATGGGAATCCACCAACAACGCCATAGAGGGCGGTGTGAACGCGCAACTCCGGAAACTCCTGCGCAACCACTCCGGCATGACGACGATGCACCGCATCAAGGCGGTGTTCTGGTGGTGCTATGCGCATACCGAATGCCCTCTCGCGCCTGCGGAGGTGCTGCGCATGATGCCGACCGACGGTGATGTCGAGGGGTTGTTCGCCAGCGCGTCAAGCAACAGGAAAGAGAATGACGGAGCACCTGAGGAATACGGATTGGGAATCGCTTGGGGTGAGTTTCATATGCCCACTGAATACAGGCAGTGAATAATCGGAGCGGACACACATTTTGTCCTATAGCCCGGG
>CANOBU010000085.1 GCA_947564425.1 uncultured Eggerthellaceae bacterium | reverse complement strand
CCAGGTCGTCCAGCAGCTCCTGGGCGTAGTCGGTGATCTTGTAGTACCACTGGGTCAGGTTGCGCTTCTGCACCTCGCTGTGGCAGCGCCAGCAGCGCCCCTCGATAACCTGCTCGTTGGCGAGCACCGTGCCGCAGCCCTCGCACCAGTTCACGGGGTTGGCCTTGCGCTCCACCAGGCCGCGCTCCCAGAACTTCAGGAATATCCACTGGCCCCAACGGTAGTACTCAGGGTCGCAGGCAACCACGGTGCGGTCCCAGTCGTAGCTGAATCCCATGCGCTTCAGCGATTCGCACTGGGTGTCGATGTTGTCGTAGGTCCACTTGGCCGGATGCGAATGGTGCTTGATGGCGGCGTTTTCCGCCGGCAGGCCGAAGGCGTCCCAGCCCATGGGGTGCAGCACGTTATAGCCGCGCATCTTGGAATAGCGGGCCACCACATCGCCGTAGGTATAGTTGGACACATGGCCCATGTGGATGTCGCCGGAGGGGTAGGGCAGCATCTCCAGCACGTACTTCTTGGGCTTGTCCGACGCCTCGTCCACGGCATTCTGGCCGGTCTCTTCCCAAACCAGCTGCCAACGGGGCTCTATCTCGTGAGGGTTATAGGCTTTCATGGCTCTCTTTCTCCTTGCAAAAGGCTTCTACCGTCCCTTGGCCAGCTTGGCGGCTATCTCCTCGGCGGAAAGCTGGGTCTCTTCGAAGATCTCGTCGGAATCCAGGCCGAAAGCGGTGTGCAGCAGGCGCACGGCCTCGGCGGCCTGACCCGCCTCCACCACCACGGACAGGCGGATGGGCGACGTGGATATGGCCAGAATGTTTATGTTGTTCTCGCCCAAGGTGGCGAAGGCCTTGGCGGCCACGCCCGGCGCGGACTTCATGCCGGTGCCCACCAGGCTCACCTTGGCGATGCTCTCGTCGATGGAAAGCTCGCGGGCGTGGATCTCGGGCACCACGCGGGCCAAGGTCTCCTCGGCCCGGGGAAGGTCGCTGGCAGGGCAGGTGAACGATATGTCGGTAAGTCCGCCCTCGGACACATTCTGGATGATCATATCGGTGTTCACCATGTTGCCGGCCAGCGCCGAGAACACCTTGGCCGCGATGCCGGTGGCATCGGGCACGCCGCGGATGGTCACCTTCACTTCCGACGTGTCGTGGGCGATGCCGGTGATCACGGCCTCTTCCATCATGTCGCATTCCTCCTTGACGAACGTGCCCTGGGCATCGCTGAATGCCGAGCGCGAGTGTATGACCACGTTGAACTTGCGGGCGAACTCCACGGCCCGCATCTGCAGCACGCCGGATCCGGCCCCGGCCATCTCGAGCATATCGTCGTAGCTGATCTGGTCCAGCTTGCGGGCGTGGGGGCACAGGCGCGGGTCGGCCGAGTACACGCCGTCCACATCGGAGTAGATCTCGCAGATGTCGGCCCCGATGCCCCAGGCCACCGCCACCGCCGTGGTGTCGGATCCGCCGCGGCCCAGCGTGGTTATGTCGCCGTTGCCATCGATACCCTGGAAGCCGGCCACCACCGGGATATATCCCGCATCGATGGCCTCCATGATGCGCTCGTTGTGCACCTTCACTATCTTGGCCTTGGCGTGGGTGCCGTCGGTCTCGATGCCCGCCTGGCGGCCGGTGAAGCTCATGGCCTGGTAGCCCCGGGCCTCGATGGCCATGGCCAGAAGCGCCATGGATACCTGCTCGCCGGTGGACAGCAGGCGGTCCATCTCGCGGGTGGGGGGATTGCTGTTCACGGCGGCGGCCAGGCCCATCAGCTCGTCGGTGGTCTTGCCCATAGCCGAAACCACGGCCACCACGTCGTTACCCTCCTGCTTGCGCGCCACCAGGCGCTTCGCCACATTGCGCAGGCGCTCGGGCGAGGCCACGCTTGTTCCGCCGAACTTGCAGACGATCAGTGCCATGGTGCGCTTTCTACACGTTCTTCAGCATGATGGTGGCCATGGTGTCGGCCACGGTCTTGCAGGAATCGCAGGCTTCCTCCAGCCGCTCGTACAGGCGCGTCCACACGGCAACCTTCATGGGCACCTCGCGGTCCACGGTGTACAGCTCGCGGATGGCGTTGATGTACAGGAGGTCGGCTTGCTCTTCCAGCTGGTTCACGTCGTCGGCCATATGCAGCACCTTCTTGGCCTTCTTGAACTCGCGGAAGGGGCCCATGGACTTGCGCAGGGCCTTCAGGCTCTTGCGGATTATCTCGGCGAACTCCAGGGCCTGGGGCTGCATATGGTGCACATCCAGCATGTAGAAGCGCTGGATGACGCCCTCCACCTTGTCGGTCACATCGTCGAGGTCGGAAGCAAGCTCGATGATATCCTCGCGCTCGATCGGCGTGATGAAATCAACGGCCACGCTGCTCAGGATGCTGCGGTTCACCTCGTCGCCCCGGTGCTCCACCTCGTGGGCGCGCTTCAGGATGGGCTCCAGATCGGCGGCATCGGTGAAATCGGTGATAACCTCGATCAGGATATCGGCCTCTTCAGCAGCTATGTCCAGCTGCTCTTCGAAGGCTGCGAAATAATCGAATTTTTTCGGCTTTGCCATGGCGCCTCCCCTTCGGGGTCGGGAATTGCGAACCCTTACAGGGGAATTGTAACCCATGCGGGCCGTCTTCCCTCCCCCGGCCGCCCCAGCGAGCCGCCGCCACCGGCCGCCGTAGCCCAGGCGGCCGCCACCGGCACGGGATGCCTAGGAGCGCCACCGGGTGAGGCGCCGCTCCGCAGCATCGAAGATGCCGTACAGCACCAGGCCCAGCACCGCCAGGGCCACGATGCCGGCGAACATGCGGGGATAGTTCACCATCGACCACGACTGCATGATGAAATAGCCCAGCCCGGTGGAGCCGGCCATGGCCTCGGCGATGAACAGCACGGCGATGGCCGTTCCCACCCCTATGCGAAGCGAGGTGAACACGGCGGGCAGCGTGGCCGGCACCGTGACGGAGCGGTAGATGCCCCAGCGGGAGGCCCCCAGGGCCCGGGCCGACAGCACCGCGCCCTCGGGCACCGCGCGCACGGCATCGCGCACGGCCACCAGCACCTGGAAGAACACCGTAAGGGTCACCAGCACGATCTTCGGCGCATCCCCCAAGCCCAGCAGCACCAGCAATATGGGCAGAAGCACCACCTTGGGAATGGGATACAGGATGTACAGCACGGGGGCGAACAACCCGTCGAGCCTCCGGGAGCGGGCGCACACCTGGGCCAGGGGCACCGCCAGCACCGTGCCCAAGGCCAGCGACGCCACCACGCGCCCGGTGCTGGTGAGGAAATAGGGCACCAGGGCCGGCAGGTTGGCTGCCAGCACGCCGAAGGTGGCCCCGGGGGTGGGCAGCGCCGGCGAATTCACCAGCCATGCCGTGACCCACCACCCGGCCAGGATGAACACGATGGCGAACGCATAGGCGCCCACCTTGCGCAGCAAAGGCCCCCTCATCGGTCCACCGCCCGGGCAAGGGCCTCGCGCACGGCCCGGCACTGGGCTGCGAAGCCATCGGAGTCGCGCCAATCGGGCGTGCCCACGCGGGGGTTATCGAGGCAGCAGGCCACCGTGGCGGGCCGGTCGCTGAACACCACGATGACCTGCCCCAGATACACCGCTTCCTCGATGGAATGGGTCACGAGCACCTGGGTGCGGGCGCTGCGGCGCCAGAAATCCAGCAGCATGTCCTGCAGGTCCTCGCGCAGCAGGGCATCGATGGCCGAAAGGGGCTCGTCCATCAGCAGCAGGTCGGCATCGATGGCAAGCCCCCGCGCCAGGGCCAGACGCTGGCGCATGCCGCCCGAGAGGTCCTTGGGGTAGGCCCGCTCGAAGCCCTCCAGCCCCACGGATTCCAGGGCCTCCCGGGCCCGCTGCGCCGCAGCGGCCTTGGGCATGCCGTGGAAGCGCAGGCCCGCCATGGCATTCTGCAGCACCGTCTTCCAGGGGAACAGCCCCAGGTCCTGGGGGATGAAGGCCGTCTCGCGCCGGGGACCGGTCAAGGGGCGCCCATTCACCAGCACCTCGCCGTCGGTCGGCTCCAGCAAACCTGCCGCCATAAGCAGCAGGGACGATTTCCCGCAGCCCGAGGGCCCGATAACCGCTGCCGAGCAGCCGGCCGGCACCGTGAAGTCCACATCGGCGCACGCCCGGACAGCCTGCCCGTCCCGGTTGTAAACGAGGCCCGTATGGCGGAATGCTACCTGTGCACCCTTCTGCTGCATCGATGCCGAGCCGCCCCGCGGTTAGGCGACGGCGAATTCGCCGGTCTGGGCATTATAGGACAGCGGCTGGGTCAGATACCCCTTCTGCTGCATCCACTGCAGCACCGGATCCACCATGGCCGCCGTGGGAAGCTGGCAGATGGGGTATTCGCTGACGGGGTAAGTCTCGGCCACGGCCTCGGGCAGGTTGGCATTCTGCACCAGCACGGTACGATAGGCCTCCGGGTCCTCGTTGATGCCGGTCACGGCCTCGTTCCAAACCTTCTTCAGGGTTTCTACCGCCTGGGCGCCGGCGGGGTCGGCCAGGAAATCGCTGCGGGCTATCATGACGGACTGCGAGAGGTTCTCGCCCGTGGTGTCATCGGCGATGGTGCGGCAGCCGCTCGCCTCGCCCAAAGCCAAAAGCGACGCCGGCAGCGCCGCAGCTGCCACCTCGCCCGAAACCATGGCCTGGTAGCGCACGGGGAGCTTCTGCAGTTCTTCCACCACCACCTGGTCGGCAGGTACGCCCGCTTCCTGCATCAGGTTGTCCATGACGTACTCCAATATGGTGTTGCTGCCCACCCCGATGGGCACGCCGGCCAGCTGTTGCAGCGATTGCACGTCGCTGTCGGGACCCACCATGATGCCGAAGCGGCCCTGGGAGGGCTCGGCCCCCAGCGTGACCCATTCCATCTGCACATCGATGCCGCTGGCGAACATGCTGGCAGCCACCATGATATCGGTCATGGCCAGATCGGCCTCGCCGGAACCGACGCCCGCGATGAGCTCGGTAGCCGATTGGAACTGCACTATCTCGACCGGCAGGTCGAAGGTGTCGAACCACCCCTGCTCTTGGGCAACCCACAGGGGCAGGATATCCTCGGTGGCCAGGGTGCCCACCGTAATCAGGGGCTTCTGGGAAGAGGCCGCGGAAGCCGAAGCCGCAGCCTCGCCGCTCGAAGCCGCCGGCCCCGAACTGCAACCGGCCAAGGCGGCCAGCGCCAATCCGGCGGCCCCTGCCACGAAGGATCTTCTTGTTACCGTTGCCCTCATGTTCTTCGCCTTTCTCGATGGAGCCGGACGCGCAACAGCGCTCGCGCCCCGCAATGCCGCCGCCCGTTCCGGGACACCCTAGCGGATGTGCCCCAGGAAGTCCTTCGTGCGGTTGTGCTGGGGGTTGTCGAATACCTGGGAGGGCGCCCCCTCCTCCACGATCACGCCGTCTTCCATGAATATCACGCGGTCGGCCACCTCGCGGGCGAAGCCCATCTCGTGGGTCACCACCACCATGGTCATGCCGGCTTCGGCCAGGCTGCGCATAACATCCAGCACGCCCCGCACCAGCTCGGGGTCGAGCGCGGACGTGGCTTCGTCGAAGAGCATCACGTGGGGGTCCATGGCCAGGGCGCGGGCGATGGCCACGCGCTGCTGCT
>CANOBU010000084.1 GCA_947564425.1 uncultured Eggerthellaceae bacterium | reverse complement strand
CCGGGACGCCGACGCCGGGCCGGCCGGCATCGATCCGGTCGAGGCGGTCTGGAGCGCCTCGCCTTCGGCGCCGGCGCCGGGGACGGCGCGATAGCCGTGGAATACGCCGTCCCCGAACCGCTCGAAGATGCGGCCTACCTGTTCGACGGGTCGCTGGAGGGCCTGCTGAGCGCGATATTCCAAAGCTATGCCCGCCATGAGGCGCCGGCGGACATCGTCGCCACCGATCGCTACCGGCCGCGCCTGGGCCAAAGCGCCATCGCCGTGGACACCGACTTCTCCCAAGCCCGCCGCGTCCGCGCCGGCATCCAGCGGGCCGCGGGCCGCGCGGGGTTCCGGTGGGTCCTGGAGGCCTCGCTCTGCGATGATTACGCCATGGGAGCGAAAGTGCATCGCTTCGTCCGCCACCTCATGGAACGGGAGGCCGCAGGCGCCGGCGGCCCGCGCGTGCTGGACGACCTCGCCCACCCGGCCGTGGCCCCCGTCGCCGCCCTGCGCACCGAAGTCCTGAACGAGGCGGAGAAGATGCGCCAATTCATCCGGTTCTCGCACCTGCAGAACGGCATCTGGTTCGCCCGCTGCAAACCGTCGGCTTCGGTGATTCCCCTGGTGATAGGCCATTTCGCCCAACGGTTCAACGACCAGCCGTTCCTCATCTACGACGAGGCCCACCGCATCTCGGGCATCTACGACGGCGACAGCTGGTACCTGGCGGCGGGGAAAGCGGAGGCACCGGCCGCACCCACCGCCCGCGACCGGCAGATGCAGGAGGCCTGGTGCTGCTTCTACGATGCCCTCTGCGTCGATGCCCGCTACAATCCGGAGCTGCGCCGCAATTTCATGCCCAAGCGGCTCTGGGAGCATCTTCCCGAGATGCAGCCCCGCAGCCCGGGACTGCGGCACAGCCGGGATATCAGCCGATGATGCCCCGACCGTCCCAGCGGGGTATGAAGCTCTCGTCCGCCGCCGGGCCCTCCTGCCAGAAATAGCCGTCCATGCCCAGACCGTCGGCGAAATCGAGCAGCTCCTCGTAGCAATCGTCCGGCACGGCGGCGGCCAGCTCGGGGAAGCGCTGCAGCACCGCCGGGGGCGCGGCGGGCGTGTACTGGTTCATAAGGGAATAGGCGACGGAATCGCCCAGGGCGCCGTACAGGCGCCGCAGCGCCTCCTTCGACTGCTCCAGGGCTCCGGGCAGCAGCAGATGCCGCACCACCACGCCCCGCACCAGGCGGCGCTGGCCGCGGAAGGTGTCGTAGGCCGGCGGTCCCACCTGCGCCGCCATGGCGCCGATGGCCTTCAGGGCCACCTCGGGGTAATCCGGCGCCTGGGAATAGCGCCGGGCCAGGGCGGCATCCCCGTACTTGTAATCGGCCAGGTACGCATCCACGGTTCCGGCCAGCGCCTCCAGGGTATCCGTCTCCTCGTAGCCGGAGGTGTTCCAAACCACCGGCAGCACAAACCCCCGGGCACGGGCGCGGGCCACGGCATCGCGGATGGCCAGCGAATAATGGGTGGGCGTGACGAAATTCACGTTCAGGGCGCCCTGGGCCTGCAGGTCCAGGCACAGCTCGGCCAAACGCCCGGGGCTCACCTCCCAACCCCGCTCCCCCGCCGCCAAGGGCGCATTCTGGCAATAGCAGCAATGCAGGGGGCAGTGGGTGAAGAACACCGTGCCGCTGCCGTCGCGACCCGAGATGGGGGGTTCCTCCCAATGGTGCAGAGCCGCCCGGGCGGCCTCTATGGCGGCACCGGCGCCGCAGTAGCCGCGCTCACCCTCGTCGCGGCGGGCACCGCAGCGCCGGGGGCACAGGTTGCAGGGGCTAATTGTCGGAGTAGGCACCGAAACCGTCCGGGAAGTCGCCGTCATCATAGCCATCGACGGCATCGTCGGGGTAGCCCTCGGCATACAGCGATTCGGCCCGGCTCCAGTCCAGGCCCACCGCCGCACCCTCGGCCTCGTCGCGGTACAGCAGCCCCAGCACGGCCAGGCCGCGGTCGGCGGCACCGATGACGCCGCCCAGCTCCACTATATGCAGGGCCGCCTCCAGATGCGGCAGGATCAGCTCGCCGTCGTCGGCTGCGGCCATGGCGGCCGCCACATCGCTCATGAACAGGGCCACAGTATAGGCCCCATCGAACTCCCCGGCCGCTATGAGCCTCTGGGCCTCGGCGAAGGAGCGGCCGAAGGGCACATCGAGCAGCGGGTCGGGGCCTTCGCTGTAACCGCGCTCGCCCAAGCCGTGCAACAGGGCGTTCGCCTCCAGCGCGCCCATCACCTGGGAGGCCTGCACCACCGTGTTCATGGCCTTGGCCAGCTGGGCCGATCCGTAGTTGCCCACCGGATGCACCTGCGCGGCGAGGGCCGCGGCGAAGGGAGCCGCCGCATCGCAATCGGCGGGTTCGCCGGACAGATAGCACACCATAGCCTCGGGCGACACCCAGGCCTGGGGCGAGAACGGATCCGCGACCGCCAGGGGCGCCTCCACGAAACGGAGGTCGTTCACCGAGGCCACGGCCGAGAGCTCCCGGGCCAGCGACGGGGTGGAGGCCGACAGGTCCACCAGCAGGGTCCCCGGCGCGGCATGCTTTATCAGGCCGTCCTCCTCGAAGTAGGCATCCTCGACGGCGCTGGTATGGAAGCAATGGGTGAACACGGCATCGGCCTGCTGCACCTCCGCCACGCGCTCGCAGTCCGCGGCCTCGAGCCAGCGGTTCACATAGGCGCCGGCCGCCTCGTCGCCCCGATAGGCGTATCTCGCATGCATCGGCAGCTCTCCTTCCCGCCCGGGCCCTAGGCCCGCTGGCGCACCTTGTTGGCTATGCGGTCGGTCACCGACAGGCTCTCCCGCTCGTCGGCGCCCATGAAGGCCACGGCCAGCATGCCGGGCCCCACATGGCTGCCGATGACCGGTCCGATGGAGGCATCCAGGATCAGCAGCGAGCCATCGGCCTTCAGCAGGCCCTCCTTCAGGCGCTCCGCATCCTTCGGGCTGTCGGCATGGCCCACGATCACGCGGTTGCCGCTGCCCGGCTCGCCGCCGTGCTTCTGGTAGTAATCGACCAGCTGGCGGATGCTCTTCTTGCGGCCCCGCGCAGCCCCCGCAAGCGACAGCTTGCCGTCCAGCGATATGTCCAGCATCGGCTTCACATCCAGCTTGCTGCCTGCGAAGGCCACCGATGCCGGTATGCGGCCCCCCTTCTGCAGCCATTCCAGGCTGTCCAGGGTGAACTGCTCGTTCACGAAGAAGCGGGCCTCTTCGGCCCAGGCGGCCAGCTCGGCGGCTGAAAGCCCCTTTCCGCGCTGCAGCAGGGCCTCGTAGACCAGCACCCCCTCGGCGATGGAGGCCAGATGGGTGTCCACGATATGCAGCTCGCCTTCGGGGTATTTCTCCCGCAGGCCGTCGGCCACCAGCCGGGCCGTATCGAAGGTGCCCGAAAGGCCGCTGGTGAATCCCAGATACACCGTGGGCACGCCGCTGGTCAGGGCCCGCTCGAAGGCATCGGTCAAGACCGGGATGGGGATCTGCGCCGTCGAGCAGGAGCTGCCCTTGCGCATCTTCTCGTAGAACTCGCGGGCCGTCACCGATGCGAACATGTCGTCGCTGCGCTGCTCGTCGTCCATGATGTAGGGGAACTCCAGCAGCTCCACCCCCTCGGTATCGATGAGCTCCCGCGGCAGGTCGCAGCAGGAATCGATGATGAGATTGCATTTCGCCTGAGCCATGGGATACCGCCTAGGAGTAGTAGACCGGTACTTCGAAGCCGGGCGTGAGCTTGCCCGGCAAGGGTCGTTCGCATTCATAGGAGATGCCCAGGGCCGGCCCCACGTGCACCCCCACCACCGGGCTGACGGGGATAACCGCCACCGCTGACTTGCATATGGGCTCGATAACCTCCTTTGCCCAGGCCAGGGCCTCCTTGGGCCTGCCGATATACTGCACCACGGCGTTCTTGAAGCCGAATTGGGCGATATCCTCGCGGAACTTCTCGGCTATGGCGGCCACGGCCTTCTTATGGGTGCGCACCTTGGCCATGGTGGTGGTCTCGCCGTCGCGCACGGTGATCAGCGGGCACAGCTTCATGAGGGAGCCCAACAGCGCCGCCGCATCGCCGATGCGGCCGCCGGCCTGCAGGAAGCGCAGCGATTCCGGCGTGAATATGATGCGCGAGCAGGCGACGGAATCGGTGACCAGCTTCGCGCACTGCTCCAGGGTGCATCCGGCATCGCGGCCGGCGACGCCGGCCAGCACCGGGAAGCCCTCGTCGAAGCAGTTCGACAGGGAATCCACCAGGCAGAAGCGGAAATCGGCGTGGCTGGCCGCCACGGAGCGGGCCACGCGCAGGGCACCGTCGAGGGTACCGGAATGGCGGCCGCTGGTGAATATGCCCAGCACCTCGTCGCCGGCCTCGGCGGCGGCCCGGAACACCGCCTCGAATTCCCCTTGGGAGGGTTGGCTCGAGGTGGGCAGGTCGTCGACCATCTCGTAGATATCCTCGTAGAAACCGTCGATATCCATCGAGACATCCGCGTACTCCCGCCCATCGCGATGGACGAACAACGTCACGACCTCGATGTTCTCCTGTTCAGCCAGCTCCTTCGGGATGCCGGCCATCGAGTCGGTGATTATCCTGATCAAGAGGGTCCCTTCGCCTCGAAACGAATCGCTTGCAACATTATGACGCTTCCCGGCCTGCGCCGCCGGGGAAAAAGACCATCGGAAATGATACGTTACGTTCGGCGGCCGGTAGCAAGACGGGAGCGGGCCGGACGAAGTGGGACACCCCCCGGCACACCCTTATTGGAAGCCGCGCATGGCGGCCACGAGGTCGCTTCGGCGGTCGAAGAGGCCCTTCTCGAGGCCCACGGGGTAGGTATGGGGGTTCAGCAGGCGCTTCTGGGTCTCATCCAGGGTGGCGAGCCCCTCGGCCGTGCGCCGGCGGGCCGCCAGGGCATCGCGGCGGGAGGGATCCAGCACGCAGCGGCCGTTGCGGGCCAGGGGCGCGAGCAGCGTCTCGAAGGCATAGCCGCCCAAGCGCTTCCGGCGCAGGCTGTCGGCGGGGTCGACTATCACCCCGTCCCCGTTCACCGGGGCGTTGGTGTCGAACACCATGTCGCCGGCGAGCGTGCCGTCCTCGTAGCGGTAGCGGCGGATATCCAGCACGCCCGGCGTGGTGAGCTTCTGGGCCGACTCGCTGATCTTCAGGTGGTCGCGCCAGGGGGCGCCATCCCCCTGGCGGGTGCAGGAAAGCTTGTAGACGCCCCCCAGGGTGGGCTGGTCGTAGGCGCAGGCCAGCTTCGTCCCCACGCCCCAGCTCATAACCTCCACGCCCTCGTCGCGGATCGAGCGGATGGTGTACTCGTCCAGGTCGTTTGACAGCACGATGCCGCAGTCGTCCAGGCCGGCCTCGTCCAGCATGGCGCGGGCCATCTTCGAGAGCCAGGTGAGGTCCCCCGAGTCGATGCGTATGCCCAGCAAGCGCTCGCCCCGCTCGCGCATCTCCAGACCCACGGTGATGGCGTTGCGCACCCCCTGCCGCACGTCGTAGGTATCCACCAGCAGTATGCAGTTGTTGGGGAACGACTGCGCATAGGCCCGGAAGGCGGTCAGCTCGTCGGGAAACGACATCACCCAGGAATGCCCATGGGTACCGGACACCGGCAGGCCGAACATGCGGCCGGCCAGCACGTTCGAGGTGGAGGCGCAGCCCCCCACCACCGCCGCCCGCGAGGCCCATACGCCGCCGGCCGGCCCCTG
>CANOBU010000083.1 GCA_947564425.1 uncultured Eggerthellaceae bacterium | reverse complement strand
AGGGCGGCCTGCGCCTGCACCCGTCGGTGAACCTGGGCATCATCAAGTTCCTGGGTTTCGAGCAGGTGTTCAAGAACAGCCTGACCACGCTGCCCATGGGCGGCGGCAAGGGCGGCAGCGACTTCGATCCCAAAGGGAAGTCCGATAACGAGATCATGCGCTTCTGCCAGTCGTTCATGAACGAGCTGTACCGCCACATCGGGGCCAACACCGATGTGCCCGCCGGCGACATCGGCACCGGCGCCCGCGAGATCGGCTATATGTTCGGCCAGTACAAGAAGATCACCAACGAGTTCACCGGCGTGCTCACCGGCAAGGGGCTGTCCTTCGGCGGCTCGCTGGCCCGTACCGAGGCCACGGGCTACGGCCTGGTATACCTGGTTGCCGAGTACCTGAAGTCCGTCGGCGACAGCTTCGAGGGCAAGACGGTGGATATCTCCGGTGCCGGCAACGTGGCCATCTATGCGGCCCAGAAGGTTCAGCAGCTGGGCGGCAAGGTTGTCACGTGCTCCGACTCCACCGGTTGGATCCACGACCCCGAGGGCATCGATATCGACCTGCTGAAGCAGGTGAAGGAAGTGGAGCGTGGCCGCCTGACCGAGTACGCCGCCCGCCGCAGCTCGGCAGAGTACCACGAGGGCCGCGGCGTGTGGGCCATTCCCTGCGATATCGCGCTGCCCTGCGCCACCCAGAACGAGCTGCATCTCGATGATGCCGAGGCCCTGGTTGCCAACGGCACGAAGGTGGTGGCCGAGGGCGCCAACATGCCCACCACCCTGGAGGCCACGGCCTACCTGCAGCGCAGCGGCGTGGTGTTCTTCCCGGGCAAGGCCGCCAATGCCGGCGGCGTGGCCACCTCGGGTCTGGAGATGTCCCAGAATTCCGAGCGCCTCAGCTGGACCTTCGAGGAAGTGGATTCCAAGCTGCACGGCATCATGTGCAACATCTTCCATGCCATCGACGATGCCGCCCGCGAGTACGGCTGCGAGGGCGACTACGTTGCCGGCGCCAACATCGCCGGCTTCAAGAAGGTGGCCGACGCCATGATGGCCGAGGGCATCGTGTAGGCGAGCGCCCAGAGTTTTTCCGGGGAAGCCGTGCCCTGCGGGGTGCGGCTTCCTTGTGTCGGGGGCGGGAAGGGCGCGTCCAGCTCCCTGGCATCTGGTATGATGGGGCAAACGACCAGGAAGAGGTGCCCTATGCCCAAGAGACTCATCGCTGCCTTCGGCCTGTGTTTCGCCCTTTTGGCAGGCGCCTTTGCCGTGGCCTGCGCGCCGCAGGTCGATACCGGCAACTACGTCGGCCAGTGGGAGCTCATGTACGGCAGCGAGGAAGGGCTCGACACCGATTCCATCGCCTTGGCGAAGTCCCTCGGCAGCAGCGCCATCCTGGACCTGCAGGAGGACGGCACGGGCACCCTGGACCTGTACGGCGAGGTATCGAACCTCACATGGACGGCTACCAGCAACACCGAGGGCAACCTGAAGATCGACGGCATGGGCGATGCCTCCATGGAGGTGAAGGACGGCAACCTGTCCCTCTACGACTCCGAGGACGGCTCCCTCACCTTCGCCCGCCCCTAGGGCGCGCTTTCCGTTTTTCTCCCTCGCATCTCCCGCTTGTCCCTGCAGCGTTGATACTATAGGGTTCGACGAAGGGGGCGGCGGTTGCGCAGCGCATTCAATAAAGAGATAGTGCGGTCGATCAAGGGCTCTGCCGGGCGCTTCATCGCCATCGCCGTCATATCGTTTCTGGGAGCCGGATTCTACGCGGGGCTGCGCATGGCGGCGCCGGATATGCGGTTGGCGGCCGATGAGTTCTACGATGCCACCGCCCTGTACGATATCTCGGTGGCCTGCACCTTGGGCCTCGATGACGACAGCCTCGATACCCTGCAGTCCATCGAGGGCGTCCAGGAGGTCATGGCCTCCTGCAAGGTCGATGCCCTGGTGCAGGTCGGCGACGGTGTGGCGGCGGCTGCGGTGGAATCGATCCCGCCTGCTTCGGCCGCAAGCGACACCTCCGATGGCGTGCATGCCCATTCCGATGACGACCGGTACCTGAACCGGCCCATCCTGCTGGAAGGGCGCTGGCCCCAAGAAGCCGCCGAGTGCGTCGTGGGCATCGCCGGCGCCGAGGCGCTGGGGCTGCAGCCGGGCGATTCCCTGGTGCTGCAGGAGGCGGCCGGGGAGCTTTCCGACAGCTTCGCCGTCACCGAATTCACCATCGTGGGTCTGGTGAATTCCCCTGCCTATATAGCCGATACCTCCCTGGGTGTGACGGAGCTGGGCAGCGGAGCCATCGACTTGTACGCCTTCGCGCCCATGGATGCCTTCGCGGAGGACCTGCCCTATACCGCGGCCTACCTGACCGTGCAGGGTGCGCGGGACCAATGGTGGGATTCCGTCGATTACGACCAGGCGGTAGCCCCGGTGCTGGCGCGGGTGGAGGAAGCGGCCCCCGGCATAGGCCTGCAGCGCGAAGAGGCCATACGGGCCGATGCCCAGGCCGAGCTTGACGATGCCCGGCGGGAGTTCGAGGACGAGCGCGCCGATGCCCAGGCCGAGCTTGACGATGCCCATGGGGAGCTGGCCGATGCCCAGGCGGAATTGGACGATGCGCGAGCGCAGCTGACCGACGCCCGCTCCCAGCTGGATAGCGCCCGCGCTCAGCTGGATTCCTCCCAGAAGACCCTGGCCGAGAGCAAGGAGACCCTGGATGCGAACGAGGCCGAATACCAGGAGGGCGCAGCGGCCCTGGAGGCCCAGCGCAAGGAGCTGCAGCCGGCCATCGACGGCCTGCCGGCCCTGAAGGCACAACGGGCTGCATTGGCCTCCCAGCCCCAGGCCGATCCTGCGGCCTTGGCGGCCCTGGATGCGCAGATCAAGCAGATAGAAGAGGGGTCCGAGCAGCTGGCGGCCGCCCAGAAGCAGCTGCAGGGTGCCCGCGCCCAGCTGGATGCCGGCTGGAAGCAGTACAACGAGGGCATGGGACGCTGGCGCCAGGGCGAGGAAGACTACAAGAGCGGCCTGGCCGACTACGAGAGCGGCAAGGCCGAATACGAGGAGGGCCTGGCATCCTATCGCGAGGGCTTGGCCGAATACGAGGACGGCAAGGCCGAGGCCGAGCGCGAGTTCGCCGATGCCGAAGCCGACCTGGCCGAGGCCCAGCAGGAAATCGACGACCTGGAGTCGGCCGAGGTGTTCGTGATGGACCGCTCGAAGAACGCCGGTGCCGCCTCGCTGGCCCACGATGCCGAGAGCATAACCCAGATAGCGACCTTCCTGCCGTTCATGTTCTTCCTGGTGGCGGCATTGGTAGTGCTCACCAGCATGACGCGCATGGTGGACGAGGAGCGCCTGGACATAGGCACCCACAAGGCCCTGGGCTACGGCCGGGCCCGTATAACCTCGAAGTACCTGATCTACGGCGTGGCCGCTTGCGGCGCCGGCTCCATCTTGGGGGTGCTCACCCTGGGGCAGCTGCTGCCTTGGTTCATCATGACCTCCTATGCGGTGAGCTATTCGGTGCCGGTGTTCTCCACCCCCATCGACGATTGGATCGCCGTAAAGGCCGTGGGGCTCTCGCTTCTGGTCACGGTGGTGGCCACCTGGGGGGCCGCTGCGGCCAGCCTGCGGGAGAAGCCGGCGGCCCTCATGCTGCCGAAGGTGCCGCGGGCGGGCAAGCGCATACTGCTGGAGCGCATCGGGCCGGTGTGGAGGCGGCTGTCGTTCTCGCACAAGGTGACCATGCGCAACCTGCTGCGCTACAAGCGCCGCTTCTTCATGGCGGTGGTGGGCATAGCCGGCTGCACGGCCCTGCTGATGATCGGCTTCGGCCTGCGCGATGCCATAAGCGATATCGTGACCAACCAATACGAGCAGATCATCACCTACGATGCCCAACTGGGCCTGGATGAGGATGCCTCTGATGACCAACGGCAGGCAGTCGACGATGCCCTTGCCGCCGATGACGTGGCTTCCAGCCTGGAGGTGCATGGCGAGGCCCTCATAGCCTCGGGGCCCGACGGCGATATGCGCTTCGACGCCATCGTGCCCCTGCAACCGGAGCGCTTCCCCGATTTCGTCTCGCTGCGCGACCGCGCAAGCGGCGAGGCGATCCCCCTGGAATCCGATTCCCTGGTGATAACCGAGAAGGCCGCCCGCGAGCTGGGCCTGCAGCCGGGCGACACCATCACGCTGTACGGGCAGAACGCCGTGGGGGACAAGGAGGGCGCGGGCCACGATTTCACGGTGGGCGCCATCACCGAGAACTACCTGCAGCACTATCTGTACATCGATCCCGGTCTCTATGCCCGGGTGATGGGGGAGGAACCTCAGGAGAACCGCCTATTCGTGAACTTGACAGGAGGGGCCGACCAGCAAGCCTTCATCGACCGTATGCTGGCCCTGGATGCCGTGAGCACCGCCAGCCTGGTATCGGAGCAGCTGGCGAACTACGAGGACATGCTGGGCGTGATGGACAAGCTGATCATCGTGATCGTGCTGCTGTCGGCGGCCCTGGCCTTCGTGGTGCTGTACAACCTGACCAACATCAACATATCGGAGCGCGTGCGCGAGATAGCCACGTTGAAGGTGCTGGGCTTCACGCCGCGGGAGGTGGATGCCTACATCTTCCGCGAGATCATAATCATGGTGGTCATAGGGGCCCTTATCGGCTGCCTGGTGGGCGTGCCCCTCACCTTCTACATCGCCGAGGCGGCCGAGACCACGGTCATGATGTTCGGCCGCACCATCCAGCCCCTCAGCTTCGTGGCCGCCTTCGCCATAACGGTGGCCTTCGCCTTCATCGTGGCTGTGGCTATGCGCCGCAAGCTGGCCCGCGTGAACATGGTGGAATCCTTGAAGTCTGTGGAGTAGCTTTGCCTGTCGGCAAAGCTACTGGGCCGACGCTGCGCGACAGCCATGCACCCCGCCTCCGCGCTCCAAGCCCTCGTCGCGTACCAAGGTACGCTTCCTCGGGCTTTCGCGCGAATTCGGGGCACCTGGCTGCCGCTCGCTGACTTACTAGCGCCAACCTATGACTTCCTTCCTGCCTACGGCGTCAAGAGCTGCAATGAAGCAGGCCCGGTCGGGTAGGTGGATGTTAGTCGCGGGTGAGCTTGCGGTGCAGGCGGTGGGGTTTGGCGGCCTCGGGGCCCAGGCGGCGGATGCGGTCCTCCTGGTAGGCTTCGAAGTTGCCCTCGAACCAGTGCCATTGGCCCGGGTTCTCGTCGGTGCCCTCCCAGGCCAATATGTGGGTGGCCACGCGGTCCAGGAAGAAGCGGTCGTGGCTGGTGATCACCGCGCAGCCGCTGAACTCGTCCAGAGCCTCTTCCAAGCTGGCCAGGGTCTCGGTGTCCAGGTCGTTGGTGGGCTCGTCCAGCAACAGCAGGTTGCCGCCCTGCTTCAGGGTAAGGGCCAGGTTCAGGCGGTTGCGCTCGCCGCCCGATAGCACGCCCGTGGGCTTCTGCTGGTCGGAGCCCTTGAACCCGAAGGCGGCCACGTAGGCGCGGGAGGGCACTTCGGTGGTTCCCACGATCATGAAGTCGTTGCCATCGCTCACGGCCTCCCATACGTTCTTCGTATCGTCGATGCCGGCGCGGTTCTGGTCCACATAGGACAACTGGGCCGTCTCGCCCAGCTGCAGGGTGCCGCCGGAGGGCTCGTCTTCGCCCACGATCATGCGGAACAGCGTGGTCTTGCCTACGCCGTTGGGGCCTATCACGCCCACGATGCCGTTGCGGGGCAACGTGAAGGACAGGTCTTCGATCAGCACGCGGTCGCCGAAGGCCTTGTGCAGGTGCTCGGCCTCCAGCACCTTGCTGCCCAAGCGCGGGCCGGCGGGTATGTGGATCTCGGTGAAGTCCACGTTGGTGCGGGCGGCGGCTTCGGCGGTCATCTGCTCGTAGCGTTCCAGGCGGGCCTTGCCCTTGGCCTGGCGGGCCTTGGCGCCGCTGCGCACCCATTCCAGCTCGGCCTTCATCTTCTTGGCCCGCTTGGCGTCCTGCTGGCCCTGGGCCTCCAGGCGCGCCGCCTTGGTCTCCAGGTAGGTGGAGTAGTTGCCCTTGTAGGGGTACAGGCGACCGCGGTCCACCTCGCAGATCCATTCGGCCACGTTGTCCAGGAAGTAGCGGTCGT
>CANOBU010000082.1 GCA_947564425.1 uncultured Eggerthellaceae bacterium | reverse complement strand
CCGCCGCGCCGGAGGGCCTGGCGCCGGTCATGCCCCCCGCGCAGCCGGGCAGCGCCCTGGTGACCCTGGGCCTGCGGGTGCAGGAGCTGTGCCGCCGCCTGGGCGAGGCGGCGGGGTCCTCGAAGAAGAAGGAGCCCTCTTCGCTGGCGGATTGGCGGGAGGAATCGGCCGCGGCCCTGCGCCGCCTGTTCGCCTGGCCCGCGGATGCGGCCGTAGAGGATGCGGTTCCCGACCCCCGGCGCGTGGCCGAGCTCGAGGCCCTGGATGCGCCGGCGGCCCTGGACCTGCTGGAGGCCTTCCCGCCGTTTCCCGGCCGTCCGGGCCAGGCGAAGATCCCCCTGGAGTCCTGCGGGCTCCTACCCCAGGCGGCGCTCATCCAGTGCGCGGGGGATGTCTGCCTGGCCCTGATGGCCCCCCACAGCCGGGCGCTCGTCGCCCTGGCCGAGCGCTGCACCGCGGCCTACCGGCAGCTGAAGGACGCCCGCGGCGTGCTGGACAACGACGATCTGCTGGCCCTGTGCGCCGCCCGGCTGGCCGACCCCGCCAACGCCGCCATAGCCGAGCGCTACCACCAGCGCTTCAAGCTGGTCATGGTGGACGAGTTCCAGGACACCAACCAGATGCAGGTGGACATGATAAACCTGGTGGCCGGCGGCGAGCCGGGGGTGCCCAGCCCCAAGCTGTGCGTGGTGGGCGACGCCCAGCAGTCCATCTACCGCTTCCGCAACGCCGACCTGTCGGTATTCCAGGATCACGTGCGCCGGGTGCAGGCCAGTCCCCGGGGGCGCCGCCTGCAGCTGGGGGAGAACTTCCGCAGCCACGGCGAGATCCTCGCCTTCTCGAAGGGGGTGTTCTCGCGCGTGTTCGGCGAGGACTACCTGGATCTGCTCCACGGGCGCGACGAGGCGCGCGTGGAGGCCTCGGGCCAGGGCTGGCGGGGGGCGGTGCCCGGCGAGGATGCCGCCGTGCCCCGCCGCGTGAACGTGACCGTGTTCAGCACCGGCAAGGGCCGCGTGTATTCCCAGGCCGCAGCCGACTCCATTGCCCGGGATTTCCGCACCCTGGCCGACCGGGGTACGCCGGCGGGGTCCATGGCCGTGCTGCTGGGGAAGATGACCCATGCCGCCGTCTATGCCCGGGCCCTCGAGGCGGTGGGGCTGAAGTGCGCCATAACCGGCGGATCCGTCTTCCGGGATACCGCCGAGGCCAAGCTGTGCGAGGCCCTGCTGTTCGCCCTGGCCAACCCCCGCGACACGGAGTCGCTGGCCTCGGTGCTGGCCAGCGACCTCTTCGGCCTGGGGGCCGAGGGGCTGCTGGCCCTGGTGTCCCTGCGCGAAGAGGGGGCCGGCCGGCTCTCCGATGCCTTCACGGCCGAGGAGGCCCCCGACCTGGGCGATGGCGCGGCGGCCCGGGCTGTGGCTGCGCTGCGGGAGGCCTACGGCCGCACGGGCGCCGACAGCGCGGCGACCATCGTGGGGGATATCCTGTACCGCAGCGGATGGCTCGGGCGCCTGGGCCCCGACGGCCAGGCCCGGGCGGCCAACGCCTTCAAGGCCCTGCGCATCATCGAGGCCATCGAAGGGGAGGGGACCACCGGCATCCTCGATACGGCCCGGCGCTTCCGGGCCCACCTGCAGGCGGCCAAGGAGCCACCCGGCGTGCTGTCGGCCGAGGGGGCCGACTTCGTGCGCATCATGACCATCCATGCCTCCAAGGGCCTCTCCATCCCCGTGGTGGCCGTGGCCGAGGCCGATGGCGGCGCCGGCCCCTCGTCGCGGATGCGCCTGCTGGAGGACGGCGGCCGCACCTTCCTGGCCCTGGCCCCCCACCACAGCCTGGACGACCGGGGGGGACTGGCGGCAAAGGCCCTGGAGCGAAAGGCGCCCCCGCAGGGGCCGGAGGCCCGGCGGATCCTCCAGGCGGCCGCCGCGGGGGAGGGCGTCTCGGCCATCGACTTCTACCATGCCATCGGCGCCCTGGACCGCATCGGCGAGGCCGAGGAGCACCTGCGCAAGCTGTATGTGGCCTATACCCGCTCGAAAGAGGCCCTGTTCGTAACCATGAAGGCCCTTCCCAAGGGTTGCGAGGACCCGCTGGTGGCAGGGGATGTGCCGGGCGCCATCGCCCACCGCCTCTTCGGCGCGGGGGGTTGGACCGCCTGTGCAGAGGGGGCTGGGGCTGCGCTGCAGGTGGTGCCCTTGCATACGGCCTACCGGGACAACCCCGCCTTCGATATCGATTGGGAGGTGCGCTTCCAGCATATCCCCGCCCCCGGCGCAGAGGCCGGGGAAGGGGAGGGGGCCGAAGATGCTTCCGGGCAGGTGCCGGTCGAGACTGTGCCGGCGCCTGCCTGCGCCGATGCCCCCCGGCCGGGCCTTCTGACCTATCCGGAGTCGGGGGCGCCCCTGCCGTCGGCCCAGCCCTACCGGGCCCTGTGGGCCCAGGGCGTCCTGTCGGCCTCGTCCATCGGCGCCGCCGCCGAAGAGGGCCAGGGGGGCCCGGAGCAGTCCGTTGCCGGAGAGGTCGCGCCCCTGCCGCCGGCCGGGGATGCCTTCGAGGAGCCCCTGCTCTGCGACCCCGACGACGAGGGGCCGGCTGCTGCCGCCACCGAGCGCGGCACCGCCTTCCATGCCCTGGCGGAATGGGCGGCCCGCCACCGGGGGCCCGATGGCGCCCTGGCCATGCCGCCGACGGAGCGCATCGAAGCCACCGGGCGCCTGTTCGGCCTGAACGGGGCCCAGCGCCGGGAGCTACCCGGCCTGCTGAAACGCTGGCTCGGAAGCCCCCAGGCCCAGGCGATGCAGACCCATGCCCACGTGGTGCCCGAGCAGCCCTTCTGGGTGCGGCTGCACGACGGCGACGAGGCCGCGGGCCGGGCGCCCCTGGTGCTGCAGGGGTTCATCGACCTGCTGGCCTACGATGAGCCGGGCTGCGGGCTCGCCTCGGTGATCGACTACAAGACGGGCACGCATCTGAAGGATGACGCTGAGCGCCGGGGCGCCTACGGGCTGCAAGCAGCCTGCTATGCCTACGCCCTGCTACTGCAGGGCTTCGACGAGGTCGTGCTCGATTTCGTCTTCGTGGACCAGCCCGACCCGGCCGATCCCGGCCGTCCCGGGGTCGTGCGCTTCCCCGGCCCCGGCGAGGAGCCCTACGACCGGGCATCCCTCGACCGCCTGCGGCGGTTCATCCTGCAGCATATCGCGTGATGGGGGCATTTCCCGCCGTTTTTGGCATCTAACGGCCCCTTTTGTGTGTTTTGGTCGGCTGCGGATGCCCCTTGGGGGAGCTGCTGCGGATGTCGGGCCCGGTCGCGGATTGCCGGCGGCTGCTTTCCCTTGCCTCCTGTGCCGATGAAATACACAGAGCAGGCGTTTATCTGCCAGAAATTAGTGGCGGAGCAGCGGGTATCGCCACGCAGGGCACGGGGAGGCCGATAGGGGAGTGCTATACTTTGCCAGATATGTATTCCGATGGAAAGGCAGCCTGCGATGGCCGTGCGCGAGTTCGATATTCCCTTCGGCCCCGATAAAACGGGGGGCATGGGATTCGCCGAGCTGGGCATCGACGACGGCGCAGCCGCCCGCGACCCCTTCGCCGAGCCGCCTTCCGATGCCTTCGCCCGGGCCCGCGGCCAGGAGCGCGCGGGGCTGCCGGACGAACCGGACCTCGAGGATATCGAGGAATTCGCCTTGGAAGATGACGCCTTCGCAGTGCCGGAGGCATCCCAACCCACCGGTCCCGCCCTGCATCTGCCGCTGCGCCGCAGGGGCGCCGAAGGGGATCCCGAGCCCCCGCAGCCCCAGGATGGCCCCGAGGACGGCGTGCAGACGAGCTTCGCCGCCCTGCGCGATTCCTTCGGTCAGAGCCGCGAGCTGAAGGCCCGCCAGCGCGAGATAGACGAGCTTGCCGACCAGCTGCGCCTCGACCGCGAGGAACTTGCCGACCGCGAGGATATCATCGCCAACTACGAGGCCCTGGTAGCCGAGCAGGACCGCATCATCGAAGAGGCCTCGGCCCTGCGCGAAGAGGACAAGGCCGAGCTTTCCGCCATCGCCCACGACATCGAGGCGGCCGAAGACGAGCTGGCCGAGATGCGGGAATACCACAACCGCCAGATGCAGCCCCTGGAGACCGAGCTGGGCCGGGCGCGCGCCGGTGCCGAGCAGGCGAAGAACGACGAGCGCAGCCGCAAATCGGAGCTCGGCGCCGCCGAGGCCGAGCTGCGCAAGGCCGCCTCGTCCTCGGATGCCACCATGCTGCAGGCCAAGGTGGACCAGTTCCGCGAGGCCTACGACAAGGCCTGCGATATAAGCGCCGAGGCCCAGGATATCCTGGCGGAGGTCAAGCGCATCTACGATGACGCCGTGAACGAGGTGGAATCCCGCGAGGGCCCCCTGGAGCGCTCCATCGGCGATATGGAGCAGCACGAGGAGGAGCTGAAGGAGTCCATCGCCCAGCTGGGCGATGAGATATCCGCGGCCCGCAAGCGCCGCCAGTACTGCGATGCGGTGTACCAGTACCCCGAGGAGACCGAGAAGCTGCGCCGCACCGTGGCCGCCGACGAGGAAGCCCTGGACGAGATGCAGCTCGACTACGACGACCTGAGCGCGCTTCTGGCCCGCACCAAGGCCGATGCCCGCAAGGCGAAGGTCATGCTGGGGCTGGTGGTGGCCGTCATCGCGGTGCTCGTCGTCGCAGCCGTCGTCATATTCACGCGCCCCTAGCGGTGCCCCATGGGCTCGGTGAGGCTGGAATCCCTGGACGACCGGCGCCTGCGCCCCTTCTCGGGCATGACCGACGGCCAGCTGAAGCGGGGGGAGGGCTTCCGCCGCGATAATCCCGACGGCCTGTTCATCGGCGAATCGGCCAAGGTGATAGAGCGGGCCCTCGATGCGGGGCTGAAGCCGCTATCGGTGCTGGCCGAGAGCCGCTGGATGCGCCACGACGGCGCCATCCTGCAGCGCATCGCCGAGCGGTGGCCCGAGGTTCCCCTCTTCGAAGCCACATCCGAGCAGTTCCGCGCCCTTACCGGCTACCAGGTGGTGCGCGGCGCCCTGGCCTGTTTCGAGCGGCCGGCCCCGGCGGACCCCCTGGGCATCCTGGGCGGCGCCCGGCGCATAGCCATCCTGGAGGATGCGACCAACTATGCGAACATGGGGGCCATCTTCCGCAGCGCTGCGGCACTGGGGCTCGATGCCGTGCTGCTGTCGCCCCGCTGCCACGATCCCTTCTACCGGCGTTGTGCCCGGGTGTCCATGGGCGCCGTCTTCCAGGTGCCCTGGGCGCGGATACCCGGCGATGCCGATTGGGCGCCCTGCTTCGCACCTGCGCTGCAGGGGGAGGGATTCCGCCTGGCGGCCCTGGCCCTGCGGGACGATTCCATCGGGCTGCGGGACAGCTGCCTGAAGGATGCTCCGCGGCTGGCCCTGGTGCTGGGCACCGAGGGGGAGGGGCTGCGGGATAGCACCATCGCCGCCTGCGACTACACCGTGCGCATCCCCATGGCCCACGGGGTGGACTCCCTGAACGTGGCCGCAGCCGCGGCCATCGCCTTCTGGGAATTGGCCTTATAAGGTTGCCGGGGGCTCCGGAGGGCGCAGGGGGCCTTCCGCCTTGGCTTCGGCGGCGGCGCTTCCGCATGCCCCTTCGCTTATCGCCTGCAGAACCGGCGGAAGGCCCCCTGCGCCCTCCGGAGCCCATGGGGTAACGGTGATGCGGAGCCATCTGTGCTATAATGCCCTTCGGCCGACAAGGCGGCCTTCCAAAGAATACCTGGCAATCCCGGATGACCGGCCCCAACCCGGCGCCGAGGGTTGCGCGATCCTCGAGTCGCACGCCTGGCATGCAGGCAACCGCGAGCCGTCGCGAGAAAAAATCGCAGGGGACGGTTTGAAGGTATTGTGCGCTCACCGAAATCTCCAAAAAATTTCCCTTCTTCTTGATAGCATATAGAGTTGCTGCTTACTGGCTATATGTTTGAAGGAGCCCCGCTTGACGAAGCAAGATGTGATTGAACTCGAAGGCACGGTGCTCGAGGCATTGCCCAATGCGATGTTCCGTGTCGAGCTCGAGAACGGCCATAAGATACTGGCCCACATTTCCGGCAAGATGCGCATGCACTACATCAAGATCCTGCCGGGCG
>CANOBU010000081.1 GCA_947564425.1 uncultured Eggerthellaceae bacterium | reverse complement strand
ACGGCGAGTTCCGCGGCGGCCCGGCCTACTACATCCAGCAGGGGCTGGGGAAGCGCTGGCTGGGCATCGTATTCGCCGTGGCCCTCATCCTGTGCTTCGCCTTCGGGTTCAACGGGCTGCAGGCTTACAACACCGCTTCCACCCTGGAATACTACAACCCCGACTACGCCGCCGACGGCACGGCCTTCATCCTGGCTATCGTGTTGGCCGTCATGACGGCCTTCGTCATATTCGGCGGGGCCAAGCGCATCTCGGTTATCACCTCCATCATCGTGCCCATCATGGCCATCGGGTATCTGGCCTTGGGCGTGTGGACCACCTTCGCCCATCTGGGGGATATCCCGGCTGTGTTCGAGCTTATCTTCGCCTCGGCCTTCGACTGGCAGGCCATCTTCGGGGGCTTCGCCGGCAGCGTGGTCATGCTGGGCATCAAGCGCGGCCTGTTCAGCAACGAGGCCGGCATGGGTTCGGCCCCGAACGCCGCCGCCACGGCCTCGGTGTCGCATCCGGTGAAGCAGGGCCTGGTGCAGACGCTTTCGGTGTACATCGACACGCTGCTCATCTGCACCTGCTCGGCCATGCTGGTGCTGGTGTTCTACGTGCAGGACCCGGCCGCCGCCGCGGGCCTGAACGGCATGCCCCTGGTGCAGATGGCCGTGCGCAACTCCGTGGGCGAATGGGGCATCCACTTCATCACCTTCGCCGTGTTCGCCTTCGCGTTCTCCAGCCTCATCGGCAACTACTTCTACGCGGAGTCGAACCTGCGATTCATATTCGGCAGCAACAAGGCCATTCTGGTGGTGTTCCGCCTGCTGTGCCTGCTGGTCATCTTCTACGGCTGCCTGAACAGCTTCGAGCTGGCCTGGAACTTCGCCGATATATTCATGGGCTTCATGGCCATCATCAACCTGGTGGCCATCACCCTGCTGGGCAAGTGGGCCCTGAAGGCCCTGGACGACTACACGGCCCAGCGCAAGCAGGGGAGGGACCCGGTCTTCGTGGCGGATTCCATCCCCGGCCTGCCCGCCACCGAGTGCTGGCATGTGGGGGAGCTGGAATGCCACGGATGCCATCCCGTGAAGGAGTACCTGAACGAGTCGGTAGGCGAGGAGTCCCTGGGCCTGAAGTAGAAGAAGCAAGGCGTTTCCCCCGACCGCCCTGCCCTGCCGGGAAGGGCGGCTGCAGCGATGCTAGTAGCGCCGGTAGCCGCCTCCGTAGGTGGGGGTCTGGGCGGGACCGATGATGCTGTTCACGATGACCGATACGATGGATATGACCACCGAGCCCAAGAATGCGCTGCCGAAGCCGTCGATGAGGATGCCCGTGCCGAATATGCCCGTGGTCATCCAGGCGGCCAGCTCCAGCAGAAGAGCGTTCACCACCAGGTAGAAGATTCCCAGCGTGATGATGGATATGGGCAGGCTGAGAATCTGCAGGATGGGCTTTATGGACACGTTGATCAGCGACAGTATGAGCGCCAGCGCTATGACGGCGATGGCGGAGTTCGCGCCCACCACGGTGATGCCCGGCACGATCCATACGGCGACCCCCACGGCGATGGCCGTGGCTATCCAGCGGATGATGAAGCCCATGGCGGCCCCCTTCCTTGTGCGTCCCTTCAGCGAAACGGTATCATGGATGCGAAGGAGGGCATCCTATGGTAAGGCAACCGTCACAATCGTCCGGCGCGGGCGGTCCGTGCCCGCAAGCCGCCCGCTGCGGCGCTTGCAACGGCGCCGCCGTGTCCTACGGCGAGCAGCTGGCGGCCAAGGATGCCCGCATGGCGCAGCTCTTCGCCGACCTCGCCGCCGGCGGCACGGAGCTGCGGCCCATCCGGGGGATGGACGACCCCTTCCATTACCGCGACAAGGTGACGACCCCCTTCGCCCCCGGCAAGCGGGGGCCCAACGGCGGCCGCGAGATTCTGTGGGGCATGTATGCCCCGGGCACCCACCGCATCGTGCCCAAGGAGTCGTGCCTCATCGAGAACCGGGCGGCCCAGGAGGTCATCCGCGCCCTGCCGCCGCTGATGAAGCGCTACCGCGTGGCCCCCTATGACGAGGACCGCTGCACCGGATTCCTGCGCCACGCCGTGGTGAGGGTGGGCCACGAGAGCGGCGAGATGCTGGTGACCCTGGTGACCAACGGCGAGCAGTTCCCGGCCTCGAAGGCCTTCTGCCGCGACCTCGTGAAGCGCTGCCCGGGCGTGACCTCTGTGGTGCAGAACGTGAACACCGCCGCCACCAATACCATCCTGGGGCAGCGGGAGCGGCGCCTGTACGGCCCCGGCTTCATCCTGGACACCCTGTGCGGCCTGAGCTTCCGCATATCGTCGCAGTCGTTCTACCAGGTGAACTCCACCCAGACGGCTGTGCTGTACGAGCGTGCCATGGCCCTGGCCGCCTTGGATGGCAGCCAGCGGGTTATCGACGCCTACTGCGGCACCGGCACCATAGGCCTGGTGGCCGCCTCGCGTGGCGCTGCCGAGGTGGTGGGGGTCGATTCCGTGGCTTCGGCCATCCGCGATGCCGCGCAGAATGCCCGCCACAACGGGCTGGCGAACACCCGCTTCGTCACGGCCGATGCAGCCGATTTCATGGCCGGCCGTGCGGCGGAGGGAGGCCCTGCGCCCGATGTGGTGTTCCTGGATCCGCCCCGGGCCGGCTGCTCCCCGGCGTTCTTGGAGACCCTGGGCGCCCTGGGGCCGCAGCGCATCGTCTATATATCCTGCAACCCCCGTACCCAGCGGGACGACTTGGGTCGCCTTGCCCGCTTCGGTTACGAGGTGCCGGTGATCGAGGCGGTGGATATGTTCCCGCACACCGAGCACATAGAATCCATCGCGGTATTGCGGAAAGGGGAAGGTTAGCCATGGATCTGTCCGCGCACGTGCTCTCGGTAATCGAAACCAGGGGTCTGGCCGGTCCCGATACCCCTGTGGTGCTGATGGTGTCGGGGGGTTCCGATTCGACGGCCCTGGCCTACCTTTGCGCCGACCTGCGCCGCCAGGGCAAG
This sequence comes from uncultured Eggerthellaceae bacterium, assembly GCA_947564425.1. Taxonomy (GTDB): domain Bacteria; phylum Actinomycetota; class Coriobacteriia; order Coriobacteriales; family Eggerthellaceae; genus UBA9715. The sequence continues at coordinate 3,209 of CANOBU010000081.1, read as the reverse complement.
CTGGGCCCCTTGGCCATGCTGCATGTGAACCATCGGCTGCGCGGCGATGACGCCGACGGCGACGAGGCCTTCGCAAGGCAGCTTGCCGAGGTGCTGGAGATTCCCTTCACCTGCCTGTCGGTGGACGTGCGGGCCATAAGCGACGAGGAGGGCGGCAACGTGGAGGCCGTTGCCCGGCGCCTGCGCTATCAGGGCGCCCATGAGGCTCTGGCGGCCCTGTGCCAGCAGCATGCCGTGCCGGTGGCGGATGGGCGTATCTTCGTGGCCCACACGGCCGATGACCGCATCGAGAACTTTTTCATGCGCTCCATCGTGGGCACCGGTCCGGGCGGCTTCCGCTCGATGCGCTACCTGAACGGCCAGGTGGGGCGCCCGCTGCTGGATCTGGGCCGCGATGACCTGCGCGCCTACATAGACGACCTGGCCGAGGCCGGCAGGGCCATGGGCCGCGGCCCGGCGGGGGAACTGTGGTGCGAGGACGCCACCAACAGCCATACCGACCGCTTCCGCGCCTTCGTGCGCTGCGAGATGGTGCCCCTGGCCAAGGAGCGCAACCCCCGGCTGCTGGACACCCTGGTGCGCACCATGAACCGCATCGGCGACGAGGACGACATGCTGGAGGCCATGGCCGACCGCCTGCTGGAGTGCCACGGGCGCCGGCTGGAGCCCCAGCAGGAGGGCTGCCTGCTGGGTCCCGGCCTGGGCCTGCAGCCGGTGCCGCTGCAGCGCCGCGTGGCGGTGAGGGTGCTGCGCGACCTGCTGGGTCCCGATGCCCGCATCGAGGGGGCCTCCGTCGATGCGGTGCTCGAAGGCTTCGACGGCCCGCAGCCCCGCAGCGGCTACGTGGCGAATATCCAGGGCAACCTGGCGGTGTCGGCCAACCGCGCCGGGGTGCGCATCGAGCCCATGGCCGCCTTCCGCACCCGCAGGAAGAGGCTGTAGCCATGGCCGGGAGCGCGGATATCCCCCAGACCTTGGAAGTGGTGCTGGCAAGCGCCTCGCCGCGCCGCCGCCAGCTGCTGGAAGAAGCCGGCGTGGCATTCCGGGTGCATGCCGCAGACGCGGATGAATCCCTCGAGCCCGACCTGGCCGCGAACCCCCCGGAGGCTGCGAAGAAGCTGGCGGAGCGCAAGGCCCACGCTGCCGTGGAGGAGCTGCTGGCCGGCGGCTTCACCGGCACCATGGCCGTGGTTGCATCCGATACCATGGTGGTGCTGGACGGCCGCATCTTCGGCAAGCCGCGGGATGCCGCAGACGCGCGGGCCATGCTGCAGGCGCTCTCGGGGCGCACCCATCAGGTTATGACGGCGGTGTCGGTGTGGATGGTCCATTGCGGGGAAGGGGACGACGTGGGCCTGGCCTACCGCACCTTCCTCGACACGACGGCCGTGACGTTCCGCCCCCTCGACGATGCCGCCATCGACGCCTACATCGCCACCGGCGACCCCTTCGATAAGGCCGGGGCCTACGGCATCCAGAGCGGTGGCGGTGCTTTCGTCGAGGCCATCGACGGCAGCCTGGATACCGTCATAGGATTGCCGGTGGAGCGGTTGCTGGCGGAGTTCCCCTTCCTGCGGGACGGCGCGCTTTAGCGGCCATGTAAAAATCATGGCTGTTCACGGGGTTGTTACCCTCCCGTACCTCCCACTGCGCACCCTCATGGTACACTTTTCCCTCGATGGAACACCGGTTTGCAGAAGCGGGGAACGTGCATAAGGACATAAGGGAAATACTCTTCACCGAAGACGAGATCGCAGAGCGCGTGGCGCAGATAGGCGGGGAGCTCACCGACAAGTATTCCAAGCTCGTGGCCGAAGGCGAGTCCGTGGTGCTCGTCTGCGTGCTGCGCGGCGCCGCCATATTCATGGCCGATCTGGCCCGTGCCACCGAGGTGCCCATGGAGATGGACTACATGGCGGTATCGTCCTACGGCTCGGGCGCGAAGAGCTCCGGGGTGGTGCGCATCGTGAAGGATCTCACCGCCAGCATCGAGGGCAAGCATGTGATAGTCGCCGAGGACATCCTGGATACCGGCCTGACCCTGCAGTTCCTTATCGAGAACCTGCAGACCCGCAATCCGGCCTCGGTAGAGGTGGTCTCGCTGCTGCGCAAGAACGTAAAGGGGCAGGCGCCCATCCGGTGCCTGCAGATCGGGTTCGAGTGCCCCGATGAGTTCATCGTGGGCTACGGCCTGGACTACGCGGAGCGCTACCGCAACCTGCCGTATATCGGCGTGCTGAGACCGGAAGTGTATCGATAGATCCCGCGGGCATTCCCGCGAAAGCGAACGAGGAAGACGAGTTTGATGCCAGATAACAAGCTAGCGCCCAAAGGCCCCGAGCCCGGAAGTAACCGAAATATAATCATCTGGGTCGTCGTGGCGGTCATCTTCGCCGTCATCGTGGGCCAGCAGTTCCTCGCCATGCAGGGGGCCGGGAGCGATTCGAAGCCCACCGATACGCTCATCACGTCGGAGTTCCTGCAGGCCGTCGAGCAGGACCGTGTGGATTCCGTGGTCTACGATGCCCGCAACTACACGGTGACCGGTTCGTATTTCCCGGCCATCACTGCCGGCTCCAATGCTGCGGCTGCCTACAATTCCGCCTTCACGGCGCTGAACACCCGCATAGGCTACGAGCATCCCGGCGCCGATGCCCTGGAGACCCAGGCCCTGGAGGCGCGGTCCCTGGGCGAGCAGCACAACTACACGTCGACCTATGTGGGCCAGGAGTCCCTGGCTTCGCTGGTGGCATCGCATCCGGGCATCTCCTATAACGTGGTGCTGCCCACGCAGTGGCTCGATATCGTGGGCTCGCTTTTGCCCCTGCTGCTGTTCGGCGCCCTCATCTGGATCTTCTTCGTGCAGATGCAGAAGGCCAACAACCAGCAGATGGGCTTCGGCAAGACCAAGGCCAAGAAGGCCCACGAGGAGCGTCCCGACGTCACCTTCGCCGATGTGGCGGGCGTCGACGAGGCGGTAGAGGAGATGCAGGAGATAAAGGATTTCCTGGCCAATCCCGCGAAGTACCAATCCCTGGGCGCCAAGATCCCCCGCGGCTGCCTGCTGGTGGGCCCCCCGGGCACCGGCAAGACCCTCCTGGCCCGGGCCGTGGCCGGCGAGGCGGGCGTGCCGTTCTTCAGCATATCGGGCTCCGACTTCGTGGAGATGTTCGTGGGCGTGGGCGCGAGCCGCGTGCGCGACCTGTTCA
>CANOBU010000080.1 GCA_947564425.1 uncultured Eggerthellaceae bacterium | reverse complement strand
CTACCGTTCTGCAACCACCCCGATACCTTTCGCATGACACAGGTCGGGTTGCCCGGCAGGTGCGGGGAGGGGGAGGGCGGGGTGCCCACAAAGCGAGTTCCGCAGCCGAAGGCGAGGACTGTTTGAGCGACTGGGCACCCCGCCCTCCCCCTCCCCGCACCTGCCGGGCAACCCGACCCGCGCCCTGCCATGTTGCCCGAAAAACATCGTTTGTTCGTGGCCTTCCGAAGGCGCCGCTGGTATGATTGGGAGAAAGGAAACCGGGCGCTCCGCAGGCCCCCGATACGCACCCGAAACGCTCACCGTATGCAGCAGGGCGATTGTCGCCGCAAGCGCTGCGAAGCCTGCGCACCCGTCGACGTACGCGATGCAAACGAGGCTCTCACCATGGCTTTTGTCCACTTGCACAACCATACGGAATACTCGCTGCTCGACGGCATGACCCACGTGAAGGATATGGTGCGCCGCGCGGCCGAATTCGACATGCCGGCCGTGGCCATCACCGACCACGGCGTGATGTCCGGCGTGCCGGAGCTGGCCGCCGCCTGCGATGCCGTGGAGGCCGAGACCGGCAAGCGCGTGAAGCCCATCTACGGCTGCGAGGTGTACTTCACCACCGACGACACCCTGGCCCGCGACGGCAAGCCCAAGCTGTACCACCTGCTGCTGCTGGCCAAGACCAACGAGGGCTACCATAACCTGCTGAAGCTGGTCAGCGAATCCCACGTGGAGAACTTCTATTACAAGCCGCGCACCACCTTCGCCATGCTGCAGAAGTACGGCCACGGCATCATCGGCAGCTCGGCCTGCCTGGCGGGCATCGTGCCCAAGCTGCTGGACGACCGCCAGTTCGACGAGGCGTGCAAATGGGCGCAGAAGCTGGCCAGCTGCTTCGACGAGGGCGACTTCTATATAGAGCTGCAGGACCAGGGCATCAAGACCGACGGCGGCCTGATGCAGAGCGAGCTGAACCGCGAACTCACGCGCGTGGCCGAGGCCTGCGGCTTCAAGACCATCGCCACCAACGACTTCCACTACCTGAACCGCGCCGATTCCCAGGCCCACGACATCATGCTGTGCATCGGCACCGGCAGCAAGATCGACGAGACCAAACGCATGCGCTTCCCCAACGACCAGTTCTACATGAAGTCGGAAGAGGAGATGCGCGAAGCGCTGAAGGATTTCCCCGAGGCCTGCGACAACACCGTGGAGCTGGCCGAGCGCTGCAACGTGGAGCTGGAGCGCGAGTCCATCCTGCCGCGCTTCCCGCTGCCCGAGGGCGAGACCGAGGAGACATGGTTTCGCAAGCGCTGCGAGAGCGGCCTGGTGGAGCGCTACGGCGACCCCACCGGCGCCGACCCCGAGCTGGCCCACAGCTATGAGGAGCTGAAGGCCAAGCGTCCCGATGTGACCGAGCGTTACGAGTACGAGGCCGGGGTCATCATCCAGCAGGGCTTCCCGGCCTACTTCCTTATCGTGCAGGAATACATCGAGTGGGCCCGCAGCCAGGGCATCGGCGTGGGGCCCGGCCGCGGCAGCGCTGCCGGCGCCATCGTGGCCTATGCCATGCGCATCACCGACCTTGACCCTCTGAGCAACGGCCTGCTGTTCGAGCGTTTCCTGTCGCCCGAGCGCGTGGAGATGCCCGATATCGACGTGGACTTCGAGGATGAGCGCCGCGGCGAGGTGATCGACCACATCAAGGACGTATACGGCGAAGACCACGTGGCCGGCGTGATCACCTTCGGCAAGCTGCAGGCGAAGAACGCCGTGCGCGATGCGGCCCGCGTGCTGGACTACCCCTACGGCGTGGGCGACCGCATCTGCAAGCTGATCGGCGACGAGCTGGGCATAACCATCACCGATGCGCTGGCGAAGAACCCCGACCTGAAGACGGCCTACGAGACCGACGAAGACGTGCAGCGGGTAATCGATGCGGCCCTGGGCATCGAGGGCCACCTGCGCGGCGAGGGCGTGCATGCCTGTGCCACCATCATCTGCCGCGACCCCATGAGCGACCACGTGCCCATGAAGCGCGACACCAAGGGCGGCGACATCATCACGCAGTACGACGGCCATTACACGCCCGACCTGGGCCTGCTGAAGATGGACTTCCTGGGACTGCGCACCCTGGGCGTGCTGTCCCGCGCCTGCCGCAACGTGAAGGAGACCCACGGCATCGACATCGTGCCGGAAGAGATTCCCATCGACGACCCGGGCGCCTTCAAGCTGATGCAGGGCGGCAATATGGACGGCCTGTTCCAGGTGGAAAGCGCCCTGTACGTGAGCCTGTTCAGCCGCTTCCCGCCTTCGACCTTCGCCCATGTGGTGGCCTCCATCGCCCTGAACCGCCCGGGCCCCCTGGAGTCCGGCATGGTGGACGACTACGTGGACGTGGCCAATGGGAAGAAGCCCGTGCACTACTACGACGAGCGCCTGCGGCCCATCCTGGAAGAGACCTTCGGCACCATGGTGTACCAGGAGCAGATCATGCAGGTGTCCATGGCCATGAGCGGCTTTTCCGCCGGCAAGGCCGACAAGCTGCGCAAGGCCATGGGTAAGAAGAAGCTCGATGTGATGAAGCAGCTGCAGGAGGATTGGAACCAGGGCGCCGTGGACAACGGCTTCTCGCTGGACATCGCCAAGCAGATCTGGGCCGATGCCGAGAAGTTCGCGAAGTACGCCTTCAACAAATCGCATTCGGCCGCCTATGCCATCCTGGTCATGCGCACGGCCTACCTGAAGGCCCACTACCCTTACGAGTACATGGCCGCTGTGCTGTCCAGCTATATGGGCAACACCGACCGGTTGATCAAGTACATCGCCAGCTGCAACCATTCGGGCATCCCCGTGCTGCCGCCGGACATCAACTCGTCCAACGCCGAGTTCACCCCGGTACCCGAGGGCGTGCGCTTCGGCCTGGTGGGCGTGCGCGGCATCGGGCAGGCCGTGGCCGACGAGATAGTGGCCGAGCGCGAACGGGGCGGTCGCTTCACCTCGCTGCACGACTTCGTGAACCGCGTGGATGCCAAGTGCTACAACCGCAAGGCGCTGGAAGCGCTCATCAAGGGCGGGGCATTCGATTCCACCGGCTACACGCGCCGCCAGATGATGTATTTCGTGGACGAGACGCCGCTGCTGGACAGCGCCTCCAAGCGCCAGAAGGACCGCGACAGCGGTCAGGTTTCCATGTTCGACATGTTCGGCGAGGCCGAGGACAGCGGCTTCGAAGAGGAAGTGCCCGAGCCCGACGGCGTGGAATGGCCCAAGCGCCAGAAGCTGGCCTTCGAGAAGGAGATCCTGAAGATCTACGTGTCGGAGCATCCGCTGGCCCCCTACGAGGGCGCCATCGCCAAGATGACGAAGTTCCAGCTGGGCGATTTGATGGACCGCACCTCCGATATAAAGTCCACCACCTTCGTGGGCATGATATCCGGCGTGGTGACGAAGCTGACCAAGCGCGGCACCCGCATGGCCACGTTCACGTTGGAAGACACCACCGGCTCCATCGAGGCCATCACCTTCAAGTACGACGACTACGCCGATGCCATCGAGGAAGATGCCATCGTGAAGATCAAGGGCAAGTTCGAGCACGGCGACCGCGGCAACCAGATAATCGCGTACGAGATCGAGGCCATCGAGCTGCAGGAATCGGCCGAGAACCCCGTGAGCTTCGAGCTGCGCGTGCCCTCGGCGGACTTCAGCCAGGAGCGGGTGGAGCGCCTGCGCAACATCCTGGAGAGCTATCCCGGCCGCGACTACGTGGCGGTGTTCGTGCTGCAGAACGATGGCCGCAAATTCCGGGCCGAGCTGCCCATGACCGTGGATTCCCGCAACACCATCATGCTGTCCCAGATCCAGGACCTGTTCGGGGCGCCCGTTTGGCGCTAGGGGATGGAATAGCCGGGTTGGGGGCCGGTCGGGCCGCTGCCATGGTAGCCGCGGGAGTTGCGCAGGCGGCGGAAGGCGGCGCCAGGGTGGTTTCCGCCGCTGCGGAAGCTGACGCTGACGATGCGCTGCCCACGCTTGCCTTGAAAGTGGCCTATCGCGGCGGGGCCTTCGCCGGCTTCGCCCGGCAGCCGGACCAGCTGACGGTGCAGGGCGAATTGGAGCATGCCTTGGAGCTGCTGTTGCGCCGGCCTGTGGAAACCACCTGCGCGGGGCGCACCGATACCGGGGTGCATGCCTGCGGGCAGGTGGTCAGCTTCCCGGTGTCTGCCGACGAGGTGGAAGGCTTCGACGGGCGGCGGTTCCTGCGCTCGATGAACGCCCTGACCCACGACGATATCTCGGTGCGCGATGCCTGGCAGGCGGCGGACGGGTTCTCGGCCCGCTTCGATGCGCTTTGGCGCGAGTACCGCTACTTCCTGTGCGTGGACGAGGCGCCGCCGGTGTTCTGCCGCGACTTCGCCTGGCACTGCGGGCCGGTGGATGCAGTCGCCATGCAGCAGGCTTCGCGCTGCCTTATCGGCGAACACGACTTCAAGAGCTTCTGCAAGGCAGTGTCGGCGGTGGATAAACCCACCTGCCGCAACCTGATGGAGGTTTCGTTCGCGCCGGTCTGCCACGCAGGCGAGAACCTGCTGGCCGTGCGTGTGGTGGGCAGCTCGTTTCTGCATTCCATGGTGCGCACCCTGGTGGGCACGCTGGCCATGGTGGGGAAGGGGAAGCGGCTGCCGGAGTGGGTGGCCGAGGTGCTGGCAGCGCGGGACCGCACGGCGGCGGGGGAGTGCGCGCCGGCTTGCGGGCTTGTGTTCTGGAGCGTGGGGTATGAAGGGGAAGCCGATGCTTGGCTCTGAGGCTGGACGGGGCGACCTCCGGGACGGGGTCATCGGCGGCGGGGAGGGCTCCGTTTGCACTCCTCGCTTCGCTGCGGGGGTTGCAAACTCCGCCCTCCCCGGATCGCCGGTTCCCTTGCCGCAGGTTGAGGACGACCTGCGGGACGGGGCCATCGGCGGCGAAGGGAACTCCGTTTGCACTCCTCGCTTCGCTGCGGGGGTTGCAAACTCCGCTCCCTTCGCCGCCGATGACCCCTGCTCCCAGGTTGTACTCGGCGGCGCCCAGGAAGCATTGGTTTCTTCCTGCGAAGTGCGGTTGATGGAGGCTGGGGGCAATCGGGCGGGGGCGGTTCCGGCCCGTATCTCGCTGCTTTACGAGAGTCGGGACGGGGGAATCTGCGTGTTCGAGGATGCCGAGGGGCACCTGACCTCCGTGCGCGCCTCGCGGTTGGCCTAGGCTTGGTGGCACTGGGCGGCGAAGGCTTCCAGGGCGGCATTGATGGCTTCGGGGTTGTCGCAGGTGGAGTTGTGGCCGGCGCCTTCGATCCAATGCACCTGGTGGCCTTCGCGCTTCTGCCATTCGCGGTTGTAGCGCTTTGCGGAGCCGGCGCCGTCCTTCTCGCCGCAGAGCACCAGCAAAGGGCAATCTATCTCGTAGGGGCGGTCGGCTTCCACGGCCTCGGCCAGCACGCGGAAGCCGTGGCCGGACAGGCGGCAGTACTCGTCCTTGCGGTAATCCTGCATCATGGTGCGCATCACCTGCTGCCCGTAGGGGGTGGTGGAGTTGCTCTTCGCCCCTTGGTTCACCAGGGTCTTCCAGGGGAACAGCGCGAACATGGGCTCGACGTGCTTCAGCGACCAGAGTTCCCAACCTTGGTAGTACATGCGCTTCAGCGGGCAGGAATCCACCGACGCGAATCCGGCGGCCATGCCGGGGTACAGGTCCAGGAACGCCTGGGCCACGTAGCCGCCCATGGATTGTCCCACCAGGATGGGGCGGCCGATGCCCTCGGCGTCCAGGATGCCCTTCAGCCAGCGGGCCTTGTCGTCCAGCGACCAATCCAGCGGGAAGGGGCGCGACTCCCCGTGGGACGGTGCGTCCCATACCAGCACGTTGGCGCGGTCGGCGAAGTACTCCACCTGCCGGTCGAACAACCGGTGGTCGGCGGTCAGGCCCGGCAGGAACACCAGCCAGGGGCGGTCCGGTGCAGGCTGTTCGCTCACCCAATAGGCGATGGCGCCGCGGTCGGTCGCGAATTGCCGTCGTGCAAGGTCTGCCATGGGAACTCCTAGCGTGTCGGGGTGTCAGGGGTGTCGGGGGACGTGTACTTTGACACATTGCCTGCACCAGGGTGTTGGGGTGTCGGGGGACGTTCACTTTCGGCACATCATCACATTACTATAGGGCATTATCGGCTGTCTTCCTGCTATATCTTTTCGTACAGGCAATGTGTCGAAAGCGAACGTCCCCCCGACACTCCCCTAGCTGTTGTGTGCCAATAGGTTGTTTACGCCGACGATGCGCGACATGGGCGG
>CANOBU010000079.1 GCA_947564425.1 uncultured Eggerthellaceae bacterium | reverse complement strand
CGGGGGCTGCGGCCGCGGCGGCAGCATCCCCGGCCGCAGCCTCTTCCGGCCCGGGGCCGTCTATCACCAGCACCACCTCGCCCTTCACGGCCTCGCGCTGGGCGAATTCGGCGCTCACCTGGGGCGCCGGGCCGCGGACGACCTCTTCATGCAGCTTGGTCAGCTCGCGGCACACCGCCACCTCGCGCAGGGGCAGCACGTCGGCCACCACCGCCAGCGCACCGGCCAGGCGATGGGGGCTCTCGTAGAAGATCAGCGCCGCATCCAGGGACGCCAGCGATTCCAGCAGCTTGCACCGCGTGGCGTCCTTGCGGGGGAAGAAGCCTCCGAAGTAGAAATTGGGGCACGCGGTGCCGCTGGTCACATACGCCGTGACCGCCGCCGTGGGGCCCGGCAGCGTCTCCACCGGAACGTCGGCACGCCGGGCCGCAGCCACCAGGCGCAGCCCCGGGTCGGACACCCCGGGCATTCCGGCATCGGTGGCATAGGCCACCACCTGGCCCTCGCAGATGCGCTGCACCACGGCATCGGCGCGGCGCCCCAGCACGTTCTCGTCCAGGCGCTCCAAACGGCAGCCCTCCAAACCCAAGGCAGCCAGAAGCCGGCCGGTCACACGCGTGTCTTCGGCATATACCACATCGGCTGCAGCCAGGGCCTCCACAGCCCGCGGCGGCATATCGCCCAGGTTCCCGATGGGCGTAGGGCATATCACCAGCTTACCGGTCATAAGCGCCGGCTGCTACTTGTTCAGCAGCCACTCGTCCAGGGTCTTCACCAAGGTGGGAATCTCCATGGGCTTGGACATGTGGCCGTTCATCCCCGCGTTGCGGGCCCGCTGTATATCCTCGTTGAAGGCGTCGGCCGTCAGCGCGATTATGGGAATCTCGCCCAGGTCGGGGCGCCCTTCCTTGCCCAGGGCGCGGATGGCCTCGGCCGCCTCGTAGCCGTTCATCACCGGCATCTGTATGTCCATGAACACCAGGTCGAAGTGGCCCGGTTCGTTCTCGGCCAGCATATCCACGGCGATCTTGCCGTTCTCGGCATGCACTACCTCGGCCTTGGTCATGCCCAGGATATCCTCGGCGATGCTGGCAGCCAGCATGTTGTCCTCGGTCAGCAGTATGCGCTTGCCGCTGCAGTCGCATTCCTCCAGCTGGACCATCTCGCTGACACCGTCGCTCTCGCTGTCGGTCAGCAGCTCCTTCATCACATGGGCCAGCCGCGAACGGAACAGCGGCTTCGATATGAACGCATCCACACCCACCGACCGCGCCTCTTCCTCGATGGCGGACCAATCGTAGGCCGAAAGGATTATGATGGGCAGCTCCTCGGACAGGCTGTCGCGGATATCGCGAGCCACCTCCAGGCCGCTCTTGCCCGGCATCTTCCAATCCAGGATGGCTGCCACGTAAGGCTGCTCGCCCTGGGATGCCGCGCGCACCGCCTCCACGGCCTCGTCGCCGCTGAGCACCGCATTGGGCTCCATGCCTATATCCTGCAGCATGGCGCAGGCGTGCTCACAGGCGTCGGGGTCGTCGTCGGCCACCAGCACCCGCAGCCCCTCCAGGTCGCTCAAGTCGTGCTCTTCGGCCTCGCGCAGCTTCAGGTACACGGTAACCGTGAACCGCGAGCCCTCGCCCAGCACGCTTTCAACCTCGATGGTGCCGTTCATCATGTTGATGATGTTCTTCACGATGGACATGCCCAGGCCGGTGCCCTCCACATTGGTCATGCGGTTGTCGTTGGCGCGGCTGAACGGCTCGAACACGCGTTGCACGAATTCCTCGGACATGCCGCAGCCGGTGTCGGCGAACACGAACTCGTAGCAGCCGCTCTCCTTGATGCGCGAGGGCTTCTCGCTTATATGCAGGCTTATGGTGCCGCCTTCGGGCGTGAACTTCACGGCATTGCCCATGATGTTCACGAACACCTGCTGCAGGCGCATGGCATCGCCCACCACGTCCTCGTGGCGGATATCGCTGATGTCCACTTTCAGATCCTGGTGCTTGGCGGCTATCTGGGGATGCACGATGGTCAGCAGGCTCTCCACCGTCTCGGACAGCGAGAAATCCTCCTCGGCCAGCGCCAGCTTGCCGCTTTCTATCTTGGCCATGTCCAGCACCTCGTTGATAAGGCCCAGCAGATGCCGGCTGGCCAGGGTGATCTTCGACAGGCAATCCTTCACGCGCTCGGCATCGTTCACATGCATCGAGGCGATGGCGGTAAGGCCCATGATGGAATTCATGGGGGTGCGTATGTCGTGGCTCATGGAGTTCAGGAAGTCGCTCTTCGCCTTCGATGCCTGGTCGGCGGCGCGGTACGCCTCTTCCAGGGCCGCGCGCGAGGCCAGATCGCGCTCCTTGTCCTCCGTGATATCCTGGATGGTGTACAGCACGCTGGTCACCCTGTCCGCGCTATCGCGCGCCAGGGCTATGGCCGACACCCGCAGCCACTCCGGCTGCTCCGACGCAGGGCTCACCACCCGATACTCGAACTGGGCATAGGGTATGCCGGGAGCAAGGATCTCCTGCAGTTTCTCGTGGTCGAGGATAGGGGTCATGACCTCCAGGTCGTCATCATCGAATACATGCTCGCGCCAATACTGGGCGAACGTCTCGATGGTGCCTTGGGCCCGCAGGCCGCCATCGATATCCTCGGCCTTCAGGTAATCGTAGGTGTTGCGGTCGTAATCCAGCATCACGAAGCGCTTGAACAGGTTGGTCGAAGCATCGATGATGCGGGTGGCCTGCATCTTCTCGAGCAGCAGCTGCTTGCGCTGGCGTGCCGCTTGCACCACCAGCACGATGATGAATATGGCGAAAGCCAAGGCGATAGTCGCCATGAGCGCCACACCAGCCTGGGTGGCGCCGGTCACCATGGCTCCGGTGACCGATTCCGGGAAGGTGCGCAGGATCATCCAGTCGTTGCGGTCGATGGTCATGAGATAGCCGGTGGAGGTACCCCGCTCGGTGGTGAACGTGAAGCCCATGTTCTCGTTGACCGCCAGAGCCTCGCGCAGCACATCGATGCTGGTATCGTTCAGCCTGGTGCCCTCGAACACGCCAAAGATGCTCTGGCTGGTAACGGGATACGTGGCAGAGCTGGCCACGATGGAGCCATCGCCCTCTACCAGGAAGGTGGAGGTCTGCTCGCCGAAGAAATACGTCGACAGCAACTCGCTTATGTGGTCTTCGGTATAGGCACCCACCAGCACGCCGATAACCTCCCCGTCGCTGTACAGCGGGGTATAGAAGGTGATCAGGTTCTCGTCATCGAACGACGAGTTGTATATCGCGCAGGCACCCGTATGACCCTGAATGCCTTCGATGTAGTAATCGCGCTGGGCGGCATCCACCACGATGCCGCGGTCATCGAATGCCTCGCCATCGCTCTCGACATAGATCAGATGGTCGAAGGGCGTACCGGACATGAACTCCCGCAGGCGGTCGGCATTCAGCTGATCCTCCGTCATGGTGAGCTCCCAGGTCTTGGCCATGGAAACCACGATGGACTGTGCGTTGTTCAGCAGGTCATCTACCCGTCGGGAGGTTTGCAGGGTGGTCCCTTCAAGATAGCTCGTGTTCTGCTCGACGATACGCTCGTTCGTCGCATGCAGGAACATGGCGAAGGCGGCGACAATGAGCAGCAGCGCACCGACAGCCGCCAAGATGCGGTTGCGGATGCTGCTTGAAATTCCCTTTGACATGGATGGCCTTTCTGAGACGGCGAACTGGGATCCAGGCGATTGCGCGCACCGGCGCCGATCGCCCCACGCGCTTAATTCAGCAGGGTTGCGATAGCGTCGATTGTAGTCTGATATGCCTGCTCGGTCCGCTGCATCAGCTCCGGCACCTCATCGGGAGCGGTGGGCAGGCCGTCGCCATCGGGGCGCAGCGCATCGGACAGCTTGCTGCTGGCCTCGAACAGCGGGGTGAAGCCCAGGTCGCGGCTGATGCCCTTTATGGTGTGGGCTGCGCGGAACGCCTCGTCCATAGCGCCGCTCTCAAGAGACTCGACCAGCGTTTGAAAACTGGTGTCCTGCGTGAATATGCCCACGAACTTCATGATGCGCTCATCGGTGAGCAATCGGCCGCGGACTCCTTCCAAATCGCCACCGATGGTGGCATAGCATGTCTCAAGAGACACAAGCCATCACTCCCTCTCTTCCGCCGAAGCGGAATCCTGATCGATGTCGGAATCGATTGCGGAAAGGGCCGAAGCACCTTCCTCGATCCCGCCGATAACCTCAGTTGCATCCTCGTAGAAGACATAGCCGCCGCGTCCGTTGCGCTTCTTGGCGTACAGAGCCTGGTCGGCGCGGCGGAACAGGTCATCGTACTTTAAGTCGGCACCGCGGGCGCACACCACCCCCATGCTTATCTCGATGGGGAACCCGTCGCATTCGCCGATGATGGAATCGTAGACGCGCTTCACCAGCGGGCGCGGATCGACGTCGCATTCCATGCACATAAGGAACTCGTCGCCGCCCACGCGAGCCACCACATCGTCATCGCGCACGCTGTCCAGCAGCCTCTCCGAGAGATACCGCAGCACCCGGTCGCCGAAGAGGTGCCCTTGGTTGTCGTTGGCCAGCTTGAAGTGATCGAGGTCCAGCACCATTAGCACGAAGACATGGTCGGGGTTCTGGGCCATGCGCTCAGCGATGACCTTGCGGGCATAGGCATGGTTCGAGAGCCCTGTCAGGGAGTCATGGGTCGCCTTATGCTGCAGCTCGGCCATATGCTGGCGGCTCTCGTGGATATCCACCATCTTGCCGATGGACCCGGTGTACACAGGGATATCGTCATCGGACCAGATGGCGCGCGCCGTCAGGTGGTACCAGCGCGTCTCGCCGTCCACCGTGCCCTCCAAGTCATCCCGGATCACCGGGTTGTCGGCCGTCGTGGCCCGCAGCAGGTCGTGTACGCGTGTCATAGCATCGCGGCCGAACATGGCCTCCAGCTTCTGGCTGTTATAGGGGTCGGCCACCACTATCTCGCTGTTCAGCTCGTTCTTCCCCCAGTCCGACACCACCATGACCGGCGGATCTTCGGTGTATTCGTATTGCACCTCGTTGGACATCGAGGCGAAGAAGCGGTATTTCATGCGCTCGTATTCGAGCATGCTCAGGGTGCGGCTCGATGCGGCGGAGGCATCCGCCTGCGTGATGCTGCGCACGACGCTCTGGATCGCATGGTCGTCGTGGCCCGAGAACGACGTGACGTTGAGCTGCTCGCGGATATCGTCGGCGATATCCTGCAGGCATTCGAGCAAAAACGGGTTGAAGGCCCCGCATTCGCCGTTCAGGATCATGCGCATGGCCTCTTCGTGGGAATAGGCGTCCTTGTACACGCGCTTGCTGGTCAGGGCATCGTACACATCGGCCAAGGCCACCACCTGGGCCGATATGGGAATGTCCTCGCCTGCCAGGCCGTCGGGGTAGCCGCCGCCGTCGTAGCGCTCGTGGTGCCAGCGGCATATCTCGTAGGCCGCCTGGACCAAAGGCTCGTTGCGGTAGATAGCCAGGTCGTCGAGCATCTGGGCACCGATGGTGGTGTGCTCCTTCATCTGCTCGAACTCTTCCTTGGTCAGCCGGCCCGGCTTGTTCAGTATCTCATCGGGGACGGATATCTTGCCTATGTCGTGCAGGCTCGAGGCCATCGATATCAGCGAGATGCGCTCGCGGGGCAGATCGTACCGGTCCGTCTTCGAGGCGATGTGGCCCAGCAGCAGCTCGGTCATGGTGTTCACATGCAGCACATGCAGGCCGCTTTCGCCGTTGCGGAACTCCACGATGTGGCTCAGGATGGCCACCATGAGGTTGTTGCCCTTCTCGCGCTCCTCGATCTGGTCGGCCACCATGCCCACCAGGGTCTTCTGCTTGCTGTACAGCATTATGGTGTTGCGCGTGCGGCGACGCACGATATTGGCGTCGAAGGGACGGCTGATGAAGTCCGACACGCCCAGGTCGTAGGCACGTTCGATGACCGAGGTGGCGTTCTCGGAGGAAACCATGATAACCGGGATATCCTTGATCCAGCCGTTCTTGTTCATAACGGCCAGCACCTCGAAGCCATCCATCTCGGGCATGACGATGTCCAGCAGCACCAGCGAGATGGCGGTGCCCAGGTTCTGTATGCAGCCGATGCCCTCGATGCCGTTCTCGGCCTCGACGATGTTGTACTCGTCGCCGATCATATCGGCCAGCAGCGCCCGGTTCATAGCGGAATCATCCACTATGAGTATCGTCTGCTTCGTTTTAGGGGCGTTGCCCATCAAATACGATCCTCCTTCGAGGGATTCCCGCCTCGGGTGTGCCACATGCCGAAATACCCGCCGAGCATAAGAAAGCGCGGACCGAAGCCCGTTGCCCGATGCGCATTTCGAACAGCACGGCAGGACCCGCCCGTTCTATTCGCTATGCGGCAAAGTATACATAATTAGAATGCCTGTTGAGAAGCGCTGAATGCCGAACTTCGGCGGTTCCACACACTGCGCACGGCCAGCCCGCAGCCAACCCCCGATATGACACGTCAATGGCAGGGCAAGCGTGTCGGGGCGTGTCGGGGGTCGTGTACTTCGACACACCGAAAACCGGTGTGTCGAAGTAC
>CANOBU010000078.1 GCA_947564425.1 uncultured Eggerthellaceae bacterium | reverse complement strand
ACTTGCAGGGTAATCGCAATCGCCATTGACTGGAACACAGGGGGCAGTACTGCGTCAGGCGAGGTCGAAGAGGCGGCCGTAGAGGTCGTTGCCGCAGAGCCAGCCGGCCTCGGTGGGGCGCCAGCGGCCATCCTCGTGCACAACGTAGCCGTCGGCGGCCAGCGACTCCAGGGCGGCCGGTGCCCCGGGCAGGAACTCGGCCGCCCGGGCCAGGCGCCCGTCGGACACACCGTCGGCCATGCGCATGGCAAGCATGAGGTCCTCGGCCTCCATCTGCGGGCGGTCCAGGTCGTCGGTCACCCGGCCGTCGGTCACCCGCATGCGCCGCTCGGCGTTCTGGGTCATGGTGGCCGCGGCCTCGCCCAGGCCCAGGTAGGGCACGCCGGTCCAGTAGGCCTCGTTGTGGCGGCATTCGAAGCCCGGCTTCGCGTAGCTGGCCACCTCGTAGCGGCGGTAGCCGGCTTCCTGCAATATCTGTTGGGCCAGCAGCATGTGGTCGGCCTGGGTATCGTCGTCGGCGGGCTCCATGAGGCCCGCGAGCACCGCCTTGTCGAAGGGCGTGCCGCGCTCGATGGAAAGGGGGTACACGCTTATATGGGGCACCTCCAGCGCCACAGCCCGGCGCAGGCTGTCCTCCAGGGAATCCCGGCTCTGCCCCGGTATGCCGCACATCAGGTCCAGGCTCACGTTCTGGAAGCGCTCCCGGGCTGCGGCCACGGCATCCAAGGCCCCCTGCGCCGTATGGGGGCGCCCCAGCAGCCGCAGCACCTCGTCATCGAAGCTCTGCACGCCCAGCGACAGGCGGTTGGCGCCCAGGGCCCACATGTCCTTCACCAGCCGCCCGTCCAGGCTCTCGGGGTTGGCCTCCATGGTGAATTCCAGCCCCTCCCGTGCCAGGTCGACCGAGAGCGACAGTGCATACAGCAGGCTGGACAGGCGCCCATGGCCCAGGTGCGTGGGGGTGCCGCCCCCCACATAGACGGTCTCGATGGCGGAAAGCTCGCCCTCCTTCGCCTTGCGGCGAAGCTCCAGCACCAGGCGCTCCACGTACTCGTCCATGCGCTTGTCGTCGGCGGCGCAGGCCCGCGTGGCGAAGTCGCAGTAGCCGCAGCGGCTGGCGCAGAAGGGTATGTGCAGGTACAGGGCCCTATAGGGATCGTGCGGCATAGGCTTCCATCCTGTCGAAGACGTCCTCGAAATCATCGAGGGAGGTGCACTGGTTCACCAGGCCGCGGGCCTTGGCGGCCCCGGGCATGCCGGCAAGGTACCAGCAGGCGTGCTTGCGCATGCGCACGATCTGGCGCCCCTCGCGGGCGGCCAGCTCGCGGGCGTGGCGGCGGGCCATGGCGATGCGCTCGGCAGCGGTGGGGGGCGCCGGAGGCTCGCTGCCGGCCAGGACGGCCTTGATATCGGCGAACACCCACGGGTTGCCTTCGGCGGCGCGGCCCACCATGACGGCATCGCAGCCAGTGTCCCGCCGCATCGCCAGCGCATCCGCCCCGCAGCGGATGTCCCCGTTGCCTATGACGGGCACTTGCACCGCCTCCTTCACCCGGGCGATGACCCCGCTATCGGAAGCGCCTTCGTAGAGCTGCTCGGCGAAGCGCCCATGCACGGCCACGGCTGCTACGCCCGCCTGCTCCAAGCGGCGGGCGAATGCGGGGGCGGTCTCGTCCCCCCGGCGGAAGCCCCGGCGGAATTTGCAGGTGACGGGCGCATCCACGGCCCGCACCACGGCCTCGGCCACGGCGGCAGCCAGCGGGGGGTCCTGCATCAGGGCCGAGCCGTCCCCCTTGCTCACGATCTTGCGGGCCGGGCAGCCCATATTGATGTCGAGGAAGGCCAGGGCATCCCCCAGCTGCTCTTGCACCCAGGCCGCCTGGGCCGCCATGGTCGCGGGTTCGCGGCCGAACAGCTGCACGGCCACCGCATCCTCGCCTTCGGCCGGGTCGATCAGATGGCGCGTCTTGTCGTTGGCGTAGGAGAGCCCCTTCGACGACACCATCTCGGTGTAGGCCATATCGGCCCCCTGCTCGCGGCACAGGCGCCGCATCACGGGGTCGCTCACGCCGGCCATGGGGGCCAGCAGCACCTTGTCTGCGAAATCGAAGGCCACGGCAGCGCCCCGGCGGCTAGTCGTCCACCTTCAGGATGGCCATGAAGGCATCCTGGGGTACCTCGACCGAGCCGATGGCCTTCATGCGCTTCTTGCCCTCCTTCTGCTTCTCCAGCAGCTTGCGCTTGCGCGAGATATCGCCGCCGTAGCATTTGGCCAGCACGTCCTTGCGCTTGGCCTTCACCGTCTCGCGGGCTAGCACGCGGCCGCCCACGGCGGCCTGGATGGGCACCTCGAACATATGGCGGGGTATTATCTCCTTCAGCTTGGCGGCCAGCACGCGACCGCGGTCGTAGGCCTTGTCCTTGTGGATGATGAACGACAGTGCATCCACCGGCTTGCCGGCTATCAGGATATCCAGCTTCACCAGCTTGCTCGGGCGGTAGCCCGCGAACTCGTAATCCAGGGAGGCGTAGCCCTTGGTGGATGACTTCAGGCGGTCGAAGTAATCCATGATGAGCTCCGATAGCGGCATCTCCCAGGCCAGCTCCACCGTGGTGGTGGAAAGGTAGGTCATGTTCTCGAAGCGCCCCCGCCGGGCGGTGGTCAGGTCCATGACGGCGCCCACGTAGTCCGGCGGCACGAGGATCTTCACGTTCAGGAACGGCTCCTCGATGCGGTCGATCTCGGCCGGGTCGGGCAGCTCCTGGGGCGAATGCAGCGACACCATGGTGCCGTCGGTCTTATATATATGGTATTCCACCGAGGGGGCGGTGGCCAGCAGGTTCAGGCCGAACTCGCGCTCCAGGCGCTCCTCGACCACCTCCATGTGCAGAAGGCCCAGGAAGCCCACGCGGAAGCCGAAGCCCAGGGCATGGGAGGTCTCGGGCTCCCACACCAGGGCCGGGTCGTTCAGCGCCAGCTTCTCCAGCGCCTCCTTCAGCGGCTCGTACTGGTCGCCCTCGATGGGGAACAGGCCCGTGAACACCATGGGCTTCACCTCGCGGTAGCCCGGCAGCGGCTCTTCGGCGGGCCGGGCCTTCAGGGTGATGGTGTCGCCCACCTTCACCTGGGCCACGTCCTTCAGGCCCGTCACCAGGTAGCCCACATCGCCGCACGAGAGGTCGTCCAGGGGCACCTCCGTCGGCGTGCGGGCGCCCACCTCCTCCACCAGGGCCTCGGTGCCGGCGGCCATCATGGCTATGGCATCGCCCTTGCGCACGGTGCCGTCCACCACCCGCACCAGGGCCACCACGCCCCGGTACGCGTCGAAGTAGGAGTCGAATATGAGCGCCCGCAGGGGACCCTCCGCGTTCCCTTGGGGGGCGGGCACGTTGTACACGATGGATTCCAGCAGCTCATGGACCCCTTCGCCGGTCTTGGCCGAGCACAGCACGGCGTCGTCGGCGGGGATGGCCAGGCCCTCCTCGATCTGCTCCCGCGCCATCTCGGGGTCGGCGGCGGGCAGGTCTATCTTGTTTATGAGGGGGATTATCTCGAGGTCCGAGTTCATGGCCAGCATGGCGTTGGCCACCGTCTGGGCCTCCACACCCTGGGTGGCATCCACCACCAGCACGGCCCCCTCGCAGGCGGCGAGCGACCGCGACACCTCGTAGGTGAAATCCACATGGCCCGGCGTATCGATGAGGTTGAACTCGTAGAGCTCGCCGTCGTCGGCGGTGTAATCCACGCGCACGGCCTGGCTCTTGATGGTGATGCCCCGCTCGCGCTCGATGTCCATGGTGTCCAGCAGCTGCTCCTGCATGTCGCGTTGCGCCACGGTGCCCGTCTGCTCCAGGATGCGGTCCGAGAGCGTGGATTTCCCGTGGTCGATATGGGCGATGATCGAGAAATTCCTGATGCGGGAGGGGTCGTGGGACCCGCTATGTGTGGAACGTTGCGGCAAATTACCTTCTTTCGCAATACTTTTCGGGTGATTCGAACATTCTATGCTAAGATTTAGAAGTTTCGTCAGGAAACAAGATTAAAACGGAGGAAACAAGAGTGGCAAACATCAAGAGTCAGAAGAAGCGCAACATCACCAACGAGAAAGCCCGCATGCGCAACCGTGCGGTGAAGTCCGAGCTGAAGACGGCCGTGCGCCGCGTGCGCGAGGCAGTGGCCGCCGGCGACGGCGCTGCGGCCTATGCGGCGGCCTGCGCAGCCTGCCGCCTCATGGACAAGGCCGCCTCGAAGGGCGTCATCCATAAGAAGCAGGCCGCCAACCGCAAGAGCGGCATCATGAAGCTGGCCAACACCATCGTGACCGAGGCAGACATCAAGGCCTACGAGGCCCCCAAGGCCAAGCCGGCCAAGACGGGCAGCAAGAAGGCCGTCCGCAAGGAAGAGCGCACCGCCGCGATGGCCAAGGCCTCCGAGGAGAAGGCCAAGCGCCGCGAGAAGCAGCTGAAGGAAGAGGAGAAGGCCGCCAAGCGCAAGGCCAAGGAGGCTGAAGAGGCCGCCGCTGCCGAAGCTGCCGCCGCCGAGGCGGAGGAAGCGGCCGAGGAAGCCGCCGATGCCGAGGCTGCAGCCGAGGAGACGGCCGAAGCCGCCGAAGAGGCTGCCGAATAACAGGGATACCGGACCTCGGGTCCATCCGCATATCAAGGGAGCAGGGCCCTCGCCGTTCGGCGAGGGCCCTGCTCTATTCCGAGCAAAGCAGGCTGCAGCAAAGGCCAGGCTGCCGAGAGGGGCCGGGGGTTCGGCATTTCTGCAAGGCGGCCCGATGCCAAGCCGGTGAGCCCGGGCCACGCCGCCTGAAGCCTTGCCGAACCCCCGGCCCCTCTCGGCAGCCGTCCCACAAGAAAGCTAAGAAGAAGCTACCCCATGACGGCGATGAGCCAGTCGACGAAGGCCTCTTCCCCCGCTCCCGTCTTCATTGCCTGCTCGCAATCGCGGCCGGACGAGAAGGCGCGGCGTATCTCGGCATCGCTGTAATTGCGCATCCAGGCGCCATGGTTCTTCACCCGCCAAGCCGGCATGCCCAGGGCCTCTGCCAGGCGCGCGGATTCCCCACGGGCCGCCAGGGATCGGGCGCAGGCCAGCTCGCGGAAGCGCGCGGTGCACATGGCCAGCAGCTTCAAGGGCGCATCCTCCATCAGGCCCAGCAGCACCAGCGCCTTCTTCAGGTTGCGCTCGGCCACGGCATCGACCAGCTCCCACGGCTTCGCCTCGGTGGTGCGGGCCACCAGGGCCTCCACCTCGCGGGGGCCTATAGGATCGTTCCCCTGGGCGGCAGCCGAGAGCTTCTGCAGCTCGAAATCGAGCCGCACGGTATCCTCGCCGGCCAATTCCACCAGCAGCGAGGCAGCCGATTCCGTCAGCGTGAAGCCGTAGCCCACGGCCATCGACCGTATGGCGCGCACCAGCTCGTAGCGCTTCATGGGCGAGCAATCTATGACCGCCTGCTTGCCCAGGGCGGCGAATGCCTTGTAGAGCTTCGTGTTCTTGGCCAGCTTGGGGGCTGAGAACGCCAGCACCGTGGTCTGGCAGGGAGCGGACAGGTACGACACGAGCACCGCCTGCTCGGCGGCCTTCAGCCCATCGCCGTTCCTCACCTCCACCAGGCGCATCTCGCTGGCGAAGGGCAGCGTGTTGCAGGCGGCCGCTATATCGGTGCCCGTGGCGGTGTCGCCGTCGAACTCATCGTGGTTGAACTCCAGGTCGCCCAAGGCGGCCACGCGCTTGCGCAGGCGCTCGAGCACCCGCTGGCGCTTCAGCTCGTCCTCGCCCACGATGAGGTAGGCGCCCAGCAGTCTTTCGTTTCCCTTATCGACCATGATCCCATTCTACGCCATGGTGCGCACCTCGATGCCCCGGGGCGACAGAGTGCATTCAACCTCCCCATCCCGATCGGTGCGCAGCACTCGGCTGCCGGCCGCCTCCAGCAAGTCCAGGGTGCTCTGATGGGGATGGCCGTAGCGGTTGCGCTCCCCCACCCCTATAAGGGCGATGCGGGGGCTCAGGGCTTCGATGGCCGCTTGGTCGAGGGCGTTCTTCGACCCGTGATGGCCCACCTTGAGTATATCCACATCGTGCAGCTTGTATTCGGCTATCATCTGCGCCAGCTGCCCGCTTTCGGCATCGCCTGTGAACAGGGCCGTAACATCGGCTCCGCCATCGCCGTCTCCGTCGTAGGCCAGCAGGAGGCACAGGCTGTCGCCGTTGCCGCCCCCGTCCTCGAAGTCATCCGGGTGCAGCACCTCGGCTTCGAAGGCCCCCAGGCGCAGCCGGTCGCCTTTGGCCAGGGGCTGCACGGTACGGCAGCATTCCCCGGCGGCCTGCAGCAGATCGCGTGCGGTATCGTCCCCGCAGCTCCAGGTGCCGGCCGCCAGCAGCACGGAGCCCACCTGCACCGATGATCCCAGGGCGTCCAGCGAGCCGCAGTGGTCGTCATCGCCGTGGGTGACCAGCACGGCGTCCAGGGTTGCCAGATGCCGTCCTGCGAGGCCCCTCAGCAGCTGGGTATCGCGGTTCCCCGTATCGATGAGCAGGCTGCGGCCGCCGCTCTGGACCAGGAACGCATCGCCCTGCCCCACATCCAGCATGACGATGCGGTCGCCGGAAGCGGGTGCGATCCAGAGCGCGCCCGCGGCGAGGATGACCGCGGCGGCGACCGGCGCCAGCTGCCGGGCGCGGGGCCAGGATGCCCACA
>CANOBU010000077.1 GCA_947564425.1 uncultured Eggerthellaceae bacterium | reverse complement strand
GCAGCGGCGGCGCAGGCCGGGGGGCGCCGCCCTGGCGCGAAAGCTCCGCACGGGCCGCCTGTATGACGGCCGGCGCGCCCAGCAGCTGCTCGCAGGCTTCCTGGTAGTCGCCCTCCACCTTCAGCACCCATTCCAGGTCGGCCATGCAGCAGAGGAACCACGATTCGTAGCGTTCTTCGAACGAGCACAGCCGCAGCTCGAAAGCGGCCTCTTCGCCCTCGGTCGCCAACGTGCGGTTGCGCGTGTCCGCGGCTTCTAGCGGGAAGAACTTCACGGGGATGAGCGATCCCACCAATATGCGGTCGCCGTGGTGCTCGGCGGAATCGACGAACAGGTAGCGGCAGCGGCCCGGTTCCACCTCTGCCTGCTTCACGCAATTACGCGCTTCCTGCTGCTTCGCCTTGGTCAGTTTCATAGCCTGCTCCTTTTCCCGTCGTTTTCGCTATGCCCCCATGATGGCCCATGGCTCCGCTGCAGCTGTCCCACGCGCAGGACACTATGCCGCACGCTTCCCCAAGCGGGGTCCCGCAGGGGTGCGAAGAGATGTATCGAATCGCAAACGGCATCGTGTTTCTTCTAGGCGGCCGGGGTATTTTGCCGTAGGCTACATATATTTGCATGAGCAAACGGGAAGGCGCTGCGCCGCCGCATAACGGCACGGGAAAGGGATTCCATGGAAGCAGACGAGACGATCTACGATGTAGCGGTGGTGGGTGCCGGGGTGGCGGGATGCTTCGCCGCGCGCGAGCTGGCCCGCTTCGACCTGCGTACGGTGGTGTTGGAGGCCGGCAACGATATAGCCCTGGGCGCCACCCGGGCGAACTCGGGCATCGTGCATGCCGGCTACGACCCGAAACCCGGCAGCGCCAAGGCCCGCTACAACGTGCGGGGCTCCCGGATGTTCCCCCAGCTGGCCCAAGAGCTGTGCATCCCCTATTGGCAGAACGGCTCGCTGGTGGTGGCCTATTCCGATGACGAGCTGCAGGAGGTGCAGGCCCTGGTGGACCGCGCCGCCGAAAACGGCGTGGAAGGCGTGCGCGAGATAGGCCGCGACGAGCTTCTGGCCCTGGAGCCCAACGTGTCGCCCCAGGCCGTGGGCGCCCTGCTGGCCGAGACCGGCGCCATCTGCGACCCCTACCATGCGGCCCTGGGAGCCGCCGAGAACGCCGTGCAGAACGGGGTGGAATTCCGCTTCGAGGCCCGGGTGGAAACCATCGTGCGCGAGGACGACAGCACCTATACCCTGGGGCTGGAAGGCGGCGCCCGCCTGCGGGCCCGCACCGTGGTGAACGCCGCCGGCCTGTTCGCCGACGAGCTGAACAACCAGGTGAGCTCCCGGAAGCTGACCATAACGCCCCGGCGCGGGGAATACTGCCTGTACGATACCAACCTGGGGGGCATCTTCCACCACACCATGTTCCAAGCCCCCACAGCCAAGGGGAAGGGCGTGCTGGTAACCCCCACCATCCACGGCAACCTCATCGTGGGCCCCAACGCCATTCCACAGCACAGCAAAACCGAAGCCCCCACCACGGAAGAGGGCTTGGAGCAGATCATCGCCGATGCGAAGAAGACCTGGCCGGATGCATCCACCTGGGGCATCATCACCAACTTCGCCGGTTTGCGCGCTTCGGGCGATACAGGGGATTTCGTCTTGGGCGAGGCCCCCGACGCCCCCGGCTTCTTCAACATCGCGTGCTTCGAGTCACCCGGGCTCACCAGCGCACCGGCGGTGGCCGTGGATACCGCCCAATGGGTGGCCTCTTACCTGGGCGCGGCGCAAAGGAGGGATTTCGACCCTCGGCGCACGGCGAAGCCCCTGTTCGTGATGATGGACGACGGCCAGCGCGAAGCCGCCATCGCCGCCGACCCGGCCGAGGGCCATGTGGTATGCCGCTGCTGCCAGGTATCCGAGGCGGATATCGTGGCGGCGCTGCACGGCCCGCTTCCCGTGCTGTCGCTGGATGCCCTGAAATGGCGCACGGGCGCCATGATGGGCCGCTGCCACGGGGGCTTCTGCTCGCCGGAGCTGCTGCATATATTCGTGCGGGAGACGGGGCTCGACCCCACCGAGGTGCCGAAGAAGGGCCGGGGCTCCTATATGGTGGCCCAAGCGCGGCCCGACTACCGCCAGCTGGCCCAAGCAGAGCCCTCGGCGGCCGAAGCCTTCGGATCTTGCGACACTTTATCGGAACCCTACGATGTCGTGGTGGTGGGCGGCGGTGCCGCGGGCATAGCCGCCGCCAATGCGGCAGCCGAAGCCGGCGCACCTCAGGTGCTGCTCATCGACCGCGAGCGGGCGCTGGGAGGGATCCTGAAGCAGTGCATACACAGCGGCTTCGGGCTGCACCGCTTCAAGGAAGAGCTCACCGGTCCCGAATACGCCCGGCGCGAAGCCGCCGAGCTGCACCAGAACGTGCAGGTCATGCTTGAGGCTTCGGTCCTGCGCGTAGATTCCGCCGCCGACGGGGCGTGCCACCAAGTGGTTGTGGTGGACCCGGCGGGCCAGCAGAAGGTGAAGGCCCATGCCGTCGTTCTGGCCACCGGCTCTCGCGAACGGGGCGCCGGCTCCATGAACATACCCGGCACACGCCCCGCCGGCGTATACAGCGCCGGCAGCGCGCAGAATTTCGTGAACCTGCAAGGATGCCTCCCCGGGCAGAAGGTGGTCATCCAGGGCACGGGGGATGTGGGGCTCATCATGGCGCGGCGCTTGGTGCTGCAAGGGGCCGATGTCGTAGCCGTTTACGGCACAAGCGCCTGGCCTGCGGGTCTGCGCCGCAATGTGGTGCAGTGCCTGGAGGACTACGGCATACCGCTGTATCTGGGCAAGACCATCTCGCGCCTCGAGGGCGACGACCGCCTGGAAGCCGTGTGGGTATCCGATGCCGAGCCGGGGACGCGCAAGCCCATCCCCGGGACCGAGCAGCGGGTGGAATGCGACACGCTGCTGCTTTCCATCGGGCTTCTGCCCGAGAACGAGGTGGCGCTTTCGGCCGGGGTGGAGCTGGACCCCGTGACCGGCGGCGCCTACGTGGACGACCGCCTGCAGACGAACGTGCCCGGCATCTTCGCCTGCGGCAACGCTTTGCACGTGCACGACCTGGTTGATTTCGCCAGCGCCGAAGGCGACCGCGCGGGCGCGTGCGCCGCCGCCTACGCCGAGGACCGCCAGGTGCACGAGACGCGCGACAGCATTCCCCTGGCCGCCGGCAGCGGCGTGCGCTATGTCATGCCCCATCGGCTGTCGGCTGCCACGCTGTCTTCCAGCGACGATGCCCGAAGGATCGAGGTGCTGTTCCGCGTGCGCAAGCCGCTGACCAAGCCCACATTCCTACTGGAAGGCATCTGCGCCGATGGCGAGCGCCGCACCATACGCCGCCGGAAAGCCCGCATAGCCGTACCCGCCGAGATGGAGTCCATGAAATTCGCGCTTTCCGACTTGGAGGGCATCGTAGCCCTGGAGCTGAGCGCACAGGAAGGAAGTGACGAATAATGGCGGAAACCAGATCCTTCACATGCGTGAACTGCCCCTTGGGCTGCGTCATAGACGTGCAGCTGGAAGATGACGGCACCATCGGCAGCATCACGGGCCACACCTGCAAGCTGGGCGAGGACTACGTGCGCCAGGAGGCCGTGGACCCGCGCCGCAACGTGAGCTCCTTCGTGTGCGTGGAGGGCTGCCTGGAGCCCCTCAGCGTGAAAACCGCCGCCCCCATCCCCAAGGCGAAGATCCGCGAGGTGATGGAAGTCGTGCGCGCCCTGAAGCTGCACCCGCCCATCCAAGCCGGCGACACCGTCCTGGAAAACGCCGCCGGCACCGGCATAGCCATAGTAGCCACGAAATCCCTGGACTAACTGCGCATAGCTCTCATGGCGTTCAGGATGGCGATTACCGCTACGCCCACGTCGGCGAATACGGCCATCCACATGTTGGCTATGCCCAGGGCGGCCAGCACCAGCACGGCGAACTTCACACCCAGGGCGAACACGATGTTCTGCCACACGATGCCCATGGTCTTGCGGGCTATCCGCATAGCCCGGGCGATCTTGGTGGGCTTGTCGTCCATCAGCACCACATCGGCCGCCTCGATGGCGGCATCGGAGCCCATGGCCCCCATGGCTATGCCGATGTCGGCCCGCATGAGCACCGGCGCATCGTTTATGCCGTCGCCGACGAAGGCCAGGTTGCGGCTGCGCTTGCCCTGGCCGCCTTCGGCCAGCTCGTCCAGAAGGCGCTCCACCTCGGCCACTTTGTTCTCGGGCAGCAGCTCGGCCCGCACCTCGTCGATATGCAGCGTGCGGGCCACCTCGGCCGCTACATCGGCGCGGTCGCCGGTCAGCATGACGGTGCGCTTCACCCCCGCAGCGTGCAGGTCGTCGATGGCCTGCGCGGCATCGGCCTTCACGGTGTCGCCTATCAGGATGGTACCCAGATAGCGGCCGCCGCGGGCCACATGCAGCGCGGTGCCCACCAGCTCGCCCACCTCGTAGTCGACGTTGTGCATATACATCAGCTTGTCGTTGCCCACCAGGACAACCTCGCCATCCACTTGGGCCTGCACCCCATGGCCGCTCACCTCTTCGGCGAAGGCGATGCGCTGGCGGTCAACCGGTTTGCCGTAGGCCGCAAGCACCGACAGGGCGATGGGATGGTTCGAGTTCGCCTCGGCATGGGCCGCCGCTTCCAGCAGCTCCTCGGGAGTAACGCCCCCGCCGGGGCGCAGCTCGGTCACCTCGAAGGTGCCGGAGGTCAGGGTGCCCGTCTTATCGAACACCACGGTGTCGGCCTTGGCCAAGGCCTCCAAGTAGTTCGACCCCTTCACCAGTATGCCCTGGCGCGAGGCGCCCCCGATGCCGCCGAAGAACGACAGCGGCACCGATATGACCAGCGCGCAGGGGCACGACACCACCAGGAAGGTGAGGCCGCGCAGGATCCAATCGGCCCATCCCCCCACGAACAACGGCGGCACGAAGGCGAGCACCGCCGCCAAGCCCACCACGATGGGCGTGTAATAGCGCGCGAAGCGGGTGATGAAGTTCTCGGTGCGGGCCTTCTTGTCGGCGGCGTTCTCGACCATCTCCAGGATGCGGCTCACGGTGGAGTCCTCGTAGGGCTTCAGCACCTTCACCGTAAGGGTGCCCGTCAGGTTCACGCAGCCGGACAGCACCTCGTCGCCGACCTGGGCGCTGCGGGGCACCGACTCGCCCGTGAGGGCTGCCGTGTCGATACGCGAATGGCCCTCCACCACCGCGCCGTCCAGCGGGATGCGCTCGCCGGGCTTCACCACGATGATGTCGTTGGGCGCCACCTCGAAGGGGTCCACGCGCTCCAGCTGCCCGTCACGCATCACGTTGGCGTATTCGGGGGCTATCTCCATCATGGCGGCGATCGACTTGCGCGACTTGCCCACCGCATAGCTTTGGAACAACTCGCCCACCTGGTAGAACAGCATGACCGCCGCGCCTTCGGCCATATGGGGCTCGCTGTCGGGGAAGAACACCAGCGCGAAGGCGCCGATGGTGGCCACGGCCATGAGGAAGTTCTCGTCGAGGCCATGGCCGCGCGCCACGTTCTTCGCTGCTTTGGCCAGCACATCATAGCCGGCGATCAGGTACGGGATGAAGAACAGGCTGAATTCCACCAGCAGGGCATTCTGCCTATCCAGGGTGCGCTCCAGATGGCCCGTCGCCTCGAAGGCGCAGACGGCGAAGAACAGGATGAGGGCTACTACGATGCGATTGCGCCAGCGTTTCTGTTTGGGGTTCATGGAAAATCCGTTCCGATAGATCGTCGAAGCGAGGCGCTAGACGGTAGGCACCAGGATGCGGCAATCGGGCTCGTAGCGGCTCACAATGGCCTGGGCCTCCTGCACGATGTCGCCGAAGCGGGCCTCGTCGGCCTCTAGCATCAGCTTGCTCGTCATGAAGCTGATGCTGGCGCCTTCCACGCCGTCCAGCTTCGCTATATCGGTTTCCATCTTCGCAGCGCAGTTGGCGCAGTCGAGGTCTTGCAGCTTGAATGCCTTGCGCATGGCGGGTCTCCTTCTTCTCGGGGGCAGGGGCAGTTATTCGCAGATATGGGTGAGCCCTTGGGCCAGCATGGTGAACACGTGGTCGTCGGACAGGGAGTAGATGACGTTCTTGCCGTCGCGCTGGAACTTCACCAGACGCGCCTGCTTCAAGGCCCGCAGCTGATGCGACACCGCCGTCTGCGATGCGTTCACCGCATCGGCGATATCGGTGACGCGGCGCGGGCCGTCCATCAACGCGTAGAGGATCTTTATACGCGTGGTGTCGGCGAACACCTTGAACAGATCGGCTAGGTCGTAGAGCAGTTCCTCATCGGGCATGGCGTCTGCGCCCCCGGGAGCTCCTGCGGTACCGGATATGATCTGCTCGGCTTCTTTCACGGCTTCCATCGCCTGCTGCATGGGCGGGTCCTTCCATTCACTCGGGTGCCTGTTTTTCCTGTTGCCCGGCTACCCCTGTTCGGCTGGTCAGTCGGCTTGTTGCGTTTCCTAACATATGAACATATGCTCATAAGTATATTGCACAAGGGACTCCTGTCAAGCCTTGGCAGGGAGGCGATGACAACACGTCAAGAAGGTGCGAACCGGCGCTACTTCCCAAATTGCCGCTTTCGATGGTCACTATCCCGACTTTTTAGAGCCATTCATAAGGAGTGCAGCCCCGCCGGCGCCTCAAGGAAATCCGCCACCGGGATTGTAAGATTCTCTGTGTAAGTCCTAGGAATCAGACAACGGTCTCC
>CANOBU010000076.1 GCA_947564425.1 uncultured Eggerthellaceae bacterium | reverse complement strand
CATCTTCTGCGTCCTGGCGGAGGAACTGGGCTATCCTGAAGCCTATTATAACCAGTGCTATATAAAGTGCCAAAAGCGCCAGCACCCCCATGAAACCCAGTTCCTCCGCCAGGACGCAGAAGATGAAGTCGGTGGGCGCCTCGGGCAGGATGCCCAGGGCATGCTGGGATCCCTGCATATAGCCCTGGCCGAACAAACCGCCGGAGCCGATGGCTATCATGGCCTGCTGCAGATTGTAGCCCTCGTCGGTCTGGGTGGCGGAATCTTGGTTCAAGAACACGAACAGGCGGTTGCGCTGGTATTCCTTCAGCAGCTTGTATTCCCCCGACGAGCTTTTCAGCACCTCATCGAGGGCGAAGACGGCTGCTATCAGCGCCACGCCCAGAAGCAGCGTGGTCAGCAGGTACTTCGGACGGGCGCCGCCCACCACCAGGGCTATGGCCCCGATGAACAGGTAAACCAGGCCCGTCCCCAGATCGGGCTGGGTCATGATGCACAGGAACGGCACCAGCATCAGGCCCACGGCCTTGCAGTACTCCGCAAGGTCGTCGAGGCGTCCTCCGTAGCGGGCCATGATGGAGGCATCCAGCAGGATGACCGTCACCTTGGCGAACTCTCCGGGCTGGATCTGCATGCCTATATCGATCCACGAGGTGGCGCCCATGGTGGTCACGCCGATGACGGGCAGGTGCGGCGACAGGATGAGCACCACGTTCACCACCAGGAACAGCGTGGTGTAATCCGACAGCTTCCGGTAATCGAAGCTGTACACCACGGCCATTACCACAAACCCCGCCACCACGCCGGCCAGCTGCCGGCTGAAGCTGTAGTCGGGGTCGGCGCTCACAGCGGAATACACCACGGCCAGGCCGTAGCCGACCAGCAGCACGATGACCACCAGCAAAGGGATATTCGGCTCGGGGAGGTTCAGCGTCGGCAGGCGCCGGGGATGCTCGCGGGCACTGGGAGCCGAGGGAACCGGGGTGAAATCGGCCATGTTCGCCTCCTTAGTCCGTACGGCCCATGTTGCCGATATCCAATTCGACCGATTGGCCGGTAGAGCCCGACAGCGGATGCACCTCGGTCAGGGTGCCGCGCTCCGCCGCAACGCACGCCCCCAGCACCTCGGCCCCCAAAGGACCGGCCACCTTGGCGCCGGCGCCGCCCTGCTCCACGCAGGCCGACACCACGTATCTCGGGTTGTCGCTGGGATAGTAGCATACATACCAGGCCATATCGCCCTTGCCCGCCACCTCGCCGGTGCCGGTCTTCGAGGCGATATCGGCCACATCGACATTCCATTCGGCCAGCACGCCGGCGATGTCGTGCTCCGAGAGCGACACCTCCTTCAGGGCGTCGCGCACCAGCTTGTAGTTCTCTTCCTGCACGTCGGGCTCGGCCATCACCTCGGGCTCGAACACCACGGCGGCTTTATCGGCGCCGTTGCGCACCTCCTTCAGCAAGTGCGGCCGCATCAGCTTGCCAGTGGCCACCGCCCCGTAGCCCACGGCATTCTGCAGGGGGGTGATCAGCACGTCGCCCTGGCCGATCACCAGGTTGGTCAGGTCGCCGCCGTGCCACATGCCCTCGGTGGGCACATCGCTCCAATGCTGCGCCTTCCACTCCGCGGTGGGGATGCGCCCCGCCTCCTCGCCGGACAGGTCGATGCCCGTGGGCTTGCCGAAGCCGAACTGGGCGATCTCCTCCTGCAGGGCCGTATCGCTTATGGTGCCCCCTTGGGTGCGGCCGGCATAGAAGAAATCCTTGGCTATCTCGTAGAACACGATATCGCAGGACACCACGATGCCGCTGTGCAGGTTGATGGGCCCATGGCCGTAGGTATTCCAGCATTTCTGCCAATCGCCCGAATTGAAACCATCCCAGGAGCCCTTGCATTCCCATTCGCGGCTGCCATCGGCGAAACCGTGCTTCAACCCCGCCAGGCTGGTGAACGCCTTATAGGTCGAAGCCGCCGGATAAGTGCCCGAGATGGCCCGGTTCAGCAGCGGATAATAGGATTCCTCGGTGGAATACAGGTCCCAGATGTCCTGGGCGATGCCCCCGGTGAATTTCGTGGGATCGAAGGTGGGGTAGCTTGCCATGGCCACGATGCTGCCATCGGTCACATCCATGGCCACCACGGCCCCGGCGGCCCCCTTGCCGTGGCCGATGATGCCGTCGGGGGCGATCAGGTTGGCAAGCGCCCGCTCGGCCACATACTGCACGGCGGCATCGATGGTAAGGTACACGTCGTTGCCGCGGGTGGCCGCCGTCTCGCTCTCCACCTCCACCACGCGCCCCTGGGAATCCACCACCACGCGGCGCTTGCCATGGTCGCCGGACAGCACGTTATCGTAGTATGCCTCCACACCGCTCTTGCCCACGGTGTCGCCCAGCTCGATGGTGCGGTTGTCGGGCACGTCCTCCAACTCGGCCTCTGACACGGGGCCCGTATAGCCCAGCACATGGGCGGCCAGGGCCGCATAGGGATACTCGCGCACCGTGCGGGCCTGCACCGATACGCCGTTGAAGGCATCGGAATGCTCGGATATGAAAGCGGCATCGCGCTGGGTGGCGTCCTCGGCCACGATGCGCTGGCTCTGGGCTCCGGAACTCTGGTCCTTTATGCGCATGCGCACGATGTTGTAGGGAATGCCCAGCACGGCGGAGAGCCGCGCCATCACATCGTGGTCATCGGCGACGGAGGCATCGGCCAGCACCGTGACGGTAGAGCGGTTCTTCACCAGCAGCAGGCCGTTCCTGTCGTAGATCTGGCCGCGGGGCGCCGGCGTGGCCACGGTGGAGTACTTGTTCTCGGCGGCTTCGGCGCGGTATTTATCGGACGACAGCACCTGCATCGACCACAGCTTCAGCGAAAGCGAGCCGAATATGGCCGCCACCAGCACGCCCACGGCCGCGAAGCGCGAACGCACGGCCTCGGAGGGACGGCCGGTGGTGCCCTGGGGCGATTTCGCCAGCACCGGGCCGCCATGGGCGCCCCGCGCCTCCCGCGCACCGGGCGCGCCCACGCCCACATTGCGGATGGCCTTCACCGGATCGGCACCGCCCCCTGGGCGCACCTGGGTGCCATGGCGCCTATTGCGCACCATGAAGAAGGCGGTCACGGCTGCGGCCGCTACCACCAAGGTGACGATTCCCACGATTATCGCAACGAGCATCGGGGCTCCTAGGACAGCTGCTTTATCATCGGCTGCGAGGTGGTGTCATCCCTGAAGAAGCGATTGATCACCAGGTACAGGACCACCGCCAGGACCAGATCGTACAGGAAGCAGGGCAGTGTGCGCAGGGCGAAAGCCTCGAATGGGTTCGTCCCGTAACCGAACAACAAGAGAAAAACCCCATAGCACATCTCTATCAGCAGAAGGCCGATGGCCAGATTCACCACAGCCATGAATACCGTATCGTTGGCCATGCGCTCATAGAACCAGGCCGCCCCCACCGAGAACGCCGTCAGCGAGAACGCCATGGCGCCCAAAGGGCCGCCGGATACCAGATCGAAGGCCAGCCCCAGGGCGAAGGGCAGCACGCAGCCGTAGAAGCGGGGCTCCATGATGGCCGCCACGATGCACATCACCACGGGGAAGGCCGGCACGCCGGAACCGATGGCAATATGGGGGGCCAGGAACACCTGCAGCAGCACCGCCGCCACGGCCCCGACCACTATAGTCGCCCTCTGATACCAAAGCATAGCGCCCCCTATTCCGCACCGGCAGCCGCATCGCCGCCCTCGGGGGAAACGGCATCGCCTGCATCATCGCCGCCATCGCCATCCTGGCCCGCCTCCTCGGCAGCGGCCAGGTCGGGGGCCGAGAACACCACGATTACCTCCTCAAGGACCGAGGCGTGGTCGTTCGGATTCACCACGATGGCACCCGTGGGGTTGTTGGCCGTCTTATTCACGCTGGCAACGGCCCCCACGATAAGGCCGCGCTCGTAGCTGCCGCCCAAACCCGAGGTGACTACCACGTCGCCCACCTGGGGGATCACGTCATCGTCCAGATCCTCCAGGAACAGGGCCCCGCTGATGGAGCCCCTTACGATGCCGTTCTCGCGGGAAGATTGAATCATCACCGCCGCCCCGGAATCGGGGTCGGTGAGCAGGCGCACCGTGGAGGTATGGTCCGCGGTGCGGGAGACCTGCCCTATCACTCCCGTGGCACCCATGATGGTCATGCCGGGGCGCACGCCTTCGGCCGATCCTATGTCGATGGTGATGGATTGGTCCCAAGCGTTGGCGGAACGCCCGATGATACGGGCAGTGGGACCGGTCACGCCGCTCACCTGCTTCATATCCAGCAGCTCGCGCAGGCGCTCGGCCTCCTGGCGATACTCCTCGGTATCCGAGAGCAGGCGGCGCAGCTGCTCGTTCTGCTCGCGCAGCGCCGTGAGGGTGGAAGGGTTGGCGGCCAGGTCGGCGGCGGCCTCGGCCGCATCATCGTTGGCGGCCCCCAGCGGGGCACCCACCCTCATCGCCGAGCCCGTCACACCCAGCACCGCATCCTGCGCCGCATGCAGCGGCCCATCCTGGCCCTCGCGGGCATAGACCGCGCACAGCCCCAGGGAAACGGCCAGCAGCACGATAAGCAGGACGCGGCGGGGCGGTCGCACCCCGCTTTGTTGTAGGTTCAAGGGCATAGCCAACAGCTCCGTCGCTAGCGAACGGTTATTTCGACCTCATCAGCGTCTGGCGCAGCGCGGTAGGCGTCTCGAGCACCTTCAGGCAGCCGCTCACCACATTGGTCAGGGCGGTCTCGCTCACCCATACGGGAATCTCCAGCATCTCGGTGAGGTAGCGGTCGAGGCCCGAAAGCAGGCCGCCGCCACCGGTCAGCAGGATGCCGTTCTGGATGATGTCGCTGGCAAGGTCGGGGTTCGTCTTCTTGAACGTCTCCTTGATGGACAGCACCATATCCTCCAGGGGCTGCTCCAAAGCCGCCCGCACATCCTCGGATTGGATGGTCACCTCTTTGGGCTGCTCGGTCACCATGTCCTGGCCCGAGATGATCATATCGCGCTCGTGGCCGTCCTCGAAGGGCAGGATCGAGCCGATCTTTATCTTGATGACCTCGGCCGTGCGCTCGCCGATCTTGATGCCCAGCAGGTCCCGCAGATGCATCAGGATGGCCTCGTCCATCTTGTTGCCGGCCAAACGCAGGCTCGAGGAAGTCACGATGCCGCCCAGGGATATGACGGCCACCTCGGTGGTGCCGCCGCCGATATCCACCACCATCGAGCCCGTGGGCTCGGTGACGGGGAGGTCGGCCCCCATGGCCGCGGCCATGGGCTCCTCGATCAGGTAGGCCTGGCGCGCGCCGGCCTGGATGGCTGCCTCGAACACCGCGCGCTTCTCCACGGAGGTGGCACCGCAGGGGATGCAGATGACGATGCGCGGCTTCGACTGCCACGGATATTTCCGGGGCGCCGCCTTGTTGATGAACGCCGATATCATGGCCTCGGTCACATCGTAATCGGCGATAACACCGTCTTTCAGCGGATGCTCGGCCGAGAAGGCATCGGGCGTATGGTTGATCATGTTCTTGGCCTCATGGCCCACGGCGAGCACCCGGTGCGTGCTCTTCTCGATGGCGACCACCGAGGGCTCGTTGATGACGATGCCCTCGCCGGAGATGGCGATGAGCGTGTTGGCCGTACCCAGGTCGATGGCCATATCGGCGGACATATTGCCCGTGAGGTTCGAGAACGAATCCGATATAGTGCTGAAAACTGACATCTACGGCTTTCCCCAATCGAGTAATCTGCAGTCAGACTGAAATTCTATCACTCGGGCCCGTAAGGCAGGGAAAATCCATATCAGCTACGCTAGTTACAGCAGGGCCATCGAGAATTCATCCACCACGGCGCCCTCGGTGGCCGTGAGCTCGATCTGCTTGCGGTAATCCCCGCCGATGTAGGTGAGCGAACGATAGGACCCGCCATCGGCGCTGTAGTCGTGGGCCGGGGTGCCGTAGGCCGCGATGACCTCGTCCACCGCCGAGCCCAGGCCCACCCCCTCGGCCGCCGTGCAGGAGAGGGCTCCCGAGGGATTGCCCACGGTTATGCGCGATAGCTCGCATTCCTCAAGGTCGCACTGGTCGGTCCCGGAGTTCATCACGCTGACCCACACATAATCGTCCGGATGGTCGGGGTCGGCCAGGTCGATGGAGGTTATCTCCTGGCCCGGCTGCACGATATAGCCGTCCGGATACCCCGCTTTCTGCAGGTCGAGCACCCAGCCGGTCTCATCCTCGAAATCCTCGAGCTCGGTATCGCCCAACTGGAACGACGCGCCCTCGAAGGTGAATTCCAACGAGGTCCAGGCGCCATCGCCGGCACTGCCTTGGACCGCAGCACCGGAGGAGGAATCGCCCCGGCCGCCAGGCTGCACCTGGGAAGAGCCCGATCCGAGCGGGGTATAGGCGCCGTCGTAGACCAGATAGGCCACGGCGAGGGCACCCAAGCTGATCAGCACCGATAAGACCGCCGCCACGATGCCCAGCACGGCTCCCGCAAGGCCCATGCCCGCACCTGCGGCGAGCCCCTTGCGGGCCCGGCTGCGGGCTGTGAAACCCAAGGCGATGGCGATGGCGCCCAGCACCACGGCGATGAGGTTGACCGCAGGGATCCAGCAGTTCACGATAGCCAGAATGCCCAGCACCAGGGCGGCCACCGCCATGCCCTTGGGGAGGGCCCGGGGCGGCAGGACGGCTGCAGGGGCAGGGGCCCCGCAAGGCACCTGCTGCCGCCTGCGCGCCTCCGCCGCGGCAGGGCCCGTTCCCCGGGTACCCCAATAGCCTCCATCGTCGGCGGGCGGCGGAACGGTCCCGGGCATCTGCGCCGCCGGCTGGGG
Source organism: uncultured Eggerthellaceae bacterium (assembly GCA_947564425.1). Classification (GTDB taxonomy): domain Bacteria; phylum Actinomycetota; class Coriobacteriia; order Coriobacteriales; family Eggerthellaceae; genus UBA9715. Next base: position 29 of record CANOBU010000076.1, on the reverse strand, counting down.
CTCGGGCTGCGCCGCCGGCTGCGATTGGA
>CANOBU010000075.1 GCA_947564425.1 uncultured Eggerthellaceae bacterium | reverse complement strand
ACCCGAAGAAGGCTTCCAGCCGCCTGATCATCCGCAGGCGCAAGAAGTAAGCGGCTTACACGTAAGGAGAAACAGTGAGCAGAAGTTTGAAGAAAGGGCCTTTCGTCGAGCCGCGACTCCTCAGCCGTATCGTGGCGATGAACGAAGCCGGCGAGAAGAACGTCATCAAGACGTGGTCTCGCTCCTCCACCATCTTCCCCGAGATGGTGGGCCATACCATCGCGGTCTACGACGGCCGCAAGCATGTTCCCGTATACATCACCGAGTCGATGGTCGGTCACAAGCTGGGCGAGTTCTCGCCCACCCGCACCTTCCGCGGCCACTCGGGCGACAAGAAATAGGAGGGGTGGATCATGGAAGCAAGAGCAATCACCCGCTATGTCCGCGTATCGCCCCGTAAGGCCCGCGTGGTCGTAGACCAGGTGCGCGGCCAGGCCGTGCCCCGTGCCCGCGAGATCCTCGCGTTCACCAACCGCGCTATCGCCGAGACGGTGGAGAAGACGCTGAACTCGGCTGTAGCCAATGCCGAGAACCAGTACCATGTGGACCCCGAAGCGCTGTATGTGAAGGCCTGCTATGTCGACGAGGGCCCCACGATGAAGCGCATCCGTCCCCGCGCCAAGGGCTCCGCTTCGCGCATCCGCAAGCGCACGAGCCATATCACCATCATCGTCGCCACGCGAGAGGAGGCATAACGTCTTATGGGTCAGAAAGTAAGCCCAACCGGTTTTCGTCTGGGAGTCACCGAGGATTGGCGCAGCCGTTGGTATTCCGATAAGGACTACGCTGCGAATCTTGAGAACGATCTGGCGATCCGCAAGTTCCTGGACAAGGAGCTCGCCCATGCCGCCGTTGCCCGCGTGGATATCGAGCGCGCCGGCGACAAGACCAAGGTCATCATCACCACGGCCCGTCCCGGTGTGGTGATCGGCAAGAAGGGCGCCGAGATCGATGCCCTGCGCAAGAAGCTGCAGGCCATCGCCACCGGCAACGTGTCGGTGGAGGTGATCGAGGTGAAGCGCCCCGAGCTGGATGCCCAGCTGGTGGCCGTCTCCATCGCCGAACAGCTCGAGGGCCGCGTCGCGTTCCGCCGCGCCATGCGCAAGGCGGTTCAGTCGGCCCGCAAATCCGGTGCCCAGGGCATCCGCATCCAGTGCTCGGGCCGCCTCGGCGGTGCCGAGATGTGTCGCCGCGAGTGGTACGGCGAGGGCCGCGTGCCCCGTCACACCCTGCGGGCCAAGATCGACTACGGCTTCGCCATCGCGGCAACCACCATGGGCTCCATCGGTGTGCAGGTTTGGATCTACCACGGCGAGGTGCTGCCGGGCCAGAAGGCTCCGCAGCCGGCGCTGGAGGGTACGTCGCGTCCGTCGCGCCCCCGTCGCGACCGCCGCAACGATCGTGGAGATAGGGGGGCGAAGTAAATGCTTTCACCTAAACGTGTGAAGCACCGCAAGGTGCAGCGCGGCTCTATGAAGGGCAAGGCCAAGGGCGGCACCCGGCTGAACAACGGCGAGTGGGGTATCCAGGCCCAGGAGGCCGCTTGGATCACCAACCGCCAGATCGAGGCTGCCCGTGTGGCTATGACCCGCGAGATGAAGCGCAGCGGCAAGGTCTGGATCACCATCTTCCCGGACAAGCCCATAACCAAGAAGCCCGCCGAGACGCGCATGGGCTCCGGCAAGGGCAACCCCGAGGGTTGGGTGGCCGTGGTGAAGCCCGGCCGCATCATGTTCGAGATCGCCGGCGTCGAGGAAGAGGTGGCCAAGGAGGCCCTGCGCCTCGCCATCAACAAGTTGCCCATCAAGTGCAAGATTGTGAACCGCGAAAGTGAGGGGCAAGAGTAATGAAACCAGCAGAGATCCGCGAGCTTTCTGCCGATGATTTGCAGGAGAAGCTCAAGGAGGCGCGCGAGGAACTGTTCAACCTGCGCTTCCAGATGGCTACGAGCCAGCTCGACAACACCGCCCGCGTGCGTCAGGTGAAGAAGGATATCGCCCGCATCCAGACCGAGATGCGTGCCCGCGAGCTGCGGGCTCTGAGCTAGGGCGGAAAGGATTATCATGGCAGAAGAAACCCGCAATTTGCGCAAGGTGCGCCAGGGGGTCGTGGTCAGCGATGCCAACGACAAGACCATCGTGGTGCAGATCGAGGAGCGCAAGCCCCATCCCATCTACGGCAAGATGATGACTTCCACCAAGAAGTTCCATGCCCATGACGAGAGCAACGAGGCCCATATCGGCGACACCGTGCGCATCATGGAGACGCGTCCCCTGTCGAAGATGAAGCGCTGGCGCCTCATCGAGATTGTCGAGAAGGCCAAATAGCCTTTTGGCTACCGACGGAAAGTTAGGTATTAGCAATGATTCAGATGCAAACCCAGCTCGCTGTTGCCGATAACTCCGGCGCCCGCAAGGTGCAATGCATCAAGGTCCTCGGCGGCACCGGCCGCCGCTATGCCGGCCTTGGCGATGTCATCATCTGCTCGGTGAAGGAAGCTATCCCCAACGCAGGCGTTAAGAAGGGCGATGTGGTGCGCTGCGTCGTCGTTCGCGTGAAGAAGGAAGTCCGCAGGTCCGACGGCAGCTACATCAAGTTCGACCAGAACGCCGCCGTGCTGATCAACGAGGACGGCTCGCCCCGCGGCACCCGTATTTTCGGGCCCGTCGCCCGCGAGCTGCGCGAGAAGAAGTACATGCGAATCGTGTCGTTGGCACCGGAAACGCTGTAGGGAGGTGTCAGGAATATGGCAGGTTTGAATGTGAAGAAGGGCGATCGCGTGAAGGTCATCGCCGGCAAGGACAAGGGCAAGGAAGGCGAGATCATCCGCGCCCTGCCCTCGAAGGGCCGCGTCGTGGTCGAGAAGGTCAACATGATCAAGAAGGCGATGCGCCCCACCCAGCAGAACCCGCAGGGCGGCATCTCCACCATGGAGGCTCCCCTCAACGTGTCCAACGTGATGCTGGTGTGCCCCAGCTGCAAAGCCGCGACCCGCGTGGGCCATCGCGTGAAGGATGATGGCAAGAAGGTGCGCGTATGCAAGAAATGCGGCAAGGATATCGACTAGCCGCATGACATGGCCCCCGGAAGGGCCGGGGGACCCGGGGTCGGAAATCCCGGGTTTAAACCATCGGAAAGGAACTGAGTAACAATGACTCCTCGTTTGAAAGAGCGCTACAACAACGAGATCGTAGCCCAGCTCGAGAAGGATCTGGGCCTCGGCAATGTGAACCAGGTTCCCAAGATCGAGAAGATCGTGGTGAACATGGGCGTGGGCGAGGCGGCGGCCGATTCCAAGGCCCTCGACGGCGCTGTGGCCGACCTGCGCGTCATCACGGGCCAGCAGCCCAAGGTATGCCGCGCCAAGAAATCCATCGCCGGCTTCCATATCCGCGAGGGTATGCCCATCGGCTGCATGGTGACCCTCCGCGGCGACCGCATGTGGGAGTTCATGGACCGCCTGCTGTCCACGGCGCTGCCCCGCGTGCGCGACTTCCGCGGCATCTCGCCGAAGAGCTTCGACGGCCGCGGCAACTATTCGCTGGGCATCACCGAGCAGCTGATCTTCCCCGAAGTGGACTACGACAAGATCGACCGCACCCGCGGCATGGACATCACCATCGTGACCACCGCGGATGACAACGAGCAGGGCTTCGCCCTGCTGAAGGCCCTGGGCTTCCCGTTCAAGGACCGCGACTAAGCGCTGCAAACGCAGAACCGGCAAGGTGAAAACCGCCGCAGGCGAAGCGGCGGATAATGAGAAAGAAGGAATTGCATGGCTAAGAAATCGATGATCGCCAAGGCGAAGCGCACGCCGAAGTACTCGACCCGGCAGCACAACCGCTGCCATCGGTGCGGACGGCCCCACGCTTACTACCGCAAGTTTGGCCTGTGCCGCATCTGCTTGCGCGAACTGGCCAACAAAGGCGAGCTGCCCGGTGTGACGAAGGCCTCCTGGTAGGAGCACCGACGACGGGCGTGCCCCCGACTCAGGCGAAGGCGCTATGGGCGCCTTTGAACCGAGCGGTGAGGCTCATCAAGGACCAAAGGAGAAAACAATGACTTTGAGCGACCCCATTGCAGACATGCTCACCCGCATCCGCAATGCGAATATGGTGGGCAAGGAGACGGTTTCGATGCCGTCCAGCAAGAAGCTCATCGAGATCGCGCGCGTCATGGCCGAAGAAGGCTACATCGTGCGTTACGAGGTCATCGATGGCGAACCCCGTGCCACCCTTGAGATCACCCTCAAGTACGGCGAGAAGAAGGCCAAGACCATCCGCGGCATCAAGCGCATCTCGAAACCGGGCCTGCGCATCTATGCCGGCAAGGACGAGCTGCCCCGCGTGCTGGGCGGCCTGGGCACGGCCATCGTATCCACGAGCAAAGGCGTGATGTGCGACCGCGATGCCCGCAAGGCGGGCGTCGGCGGCGAGGTCATCGCCTACGTATGGTAGGAAAGGAGTGATATAGCATGTCGCGTATCGGCAAAATGCCCATCACCGTTCCTTCCAACGTAACGGTGACCATCGACGGCTCCACCGTCACGGCCAAAGGCCCCAAAGGCGAGTTGAGCCGCACGTTCCTGCCCCTGGTGCAGGTTTCCCAGGAAGGTGATACCATCACCTGCTCCATCGCCGAGGAGACCCGCGAGGCCAAGGCCCAGTGGGGTTTGGTCCGCACCCTCGTGAACAACATGGTGGAGGGCGTCTCCGCCGGCTTCAGCAAGAAGCTCGAGCTGGTCGGCGTCGGCTACCGCGCCGCGTTGAAGGGCAAGAACCTCGAGATGCAGCTGGGCTATTCCCATCCGGTGCTGGTGGAGTGCCCCGAGGGCATCACCTTCGAGTGCCCCCAGCCCACCGAGATCATCGTGTCGGGCCCCAGCAAAGAGCAGGTCGGCCAGGTTGCCGCCGATATCCGCAAGTGGCGCAAGCCCGAGCCCTACAAGGGCAAGGGTATCCGCTACGAGGGCGAGTATATCCGGCGCAAGCTTGGCAAGGCCGCTAAGAGCGAATAGTTGCCAGACCGATCGAAGGGATAGAAGATGAAGACTCTTAACGCTAGGAAGAGGGAAGCCGGTCTGGTACGCCGCCATCGCCGCGTGCGCGGCAAGGTCTCCGGTACCGCCGCCCGGCCCCGCATGTGCGTGACCCGCTCGAACAACAACCTGTATGTCCAGGTTATCGATGATGCGGCCGGCAAGACCATCGTGGGCGCATCCACCTTGGGCGCCGATTTCAAGGCCACCGGCAAGAAGGCCGGCACCGTCGAGGGCGCAGCGGCCCTGGGCGAGATCATCGGCAAGAAGGCAGTGGATGCCGGCATAACCGAAATCGTGTTCGACCGCGGCGGCAACCTGTACCATGGCCGTGTGAAGGCCGTGGCCGAGGCTGCCCGCGAAGCCGGGCTGAAGTTCTAGAAAGGGAGATTCCATGGCTCGTAAACAGCAACAGACAGAATCGGGCGCTCCCGAGCTTCAGGAGCGCGTAGTCACTATCAAGCGCGTTGCCAAGACCGTCAAGGGCGGCCGCCGCATGCAGCTGACCGCGTTGGTCGTGGTCGGAGACGGCCAGGGCAATGTGGGCGTGGGCCTGGGCAAGTCCAAGGAGGTGCCCACGGCTATCAGCAAGGGCGTCGAGGATGCCAAGAAGAACATGTTCAAGGTGCCCATCACCGAGGAGGGCACCGTGCCCCACGAGGTCCTGGGCGAGTTCGGAGCGGGCCGCGTGCTGATCAAGCCCGCCATCCGCGGTACCGGCGTGAAGGCCGGCGGCCCGGTGCGCGCCGTCATGGAGCTTGCCGGCATCACCGACGTCATCACGAAGTCGCTGGGCACCAACAATGCCATGAACATCGTGAAGGCCACGGTGGAGGGCCTGAAGTCCATGCAGAGCCCCCAGCAGGTCGCCGAGCGCCGCGGCGTGTCGGTGGATTACCTGTGGGGCCGCAAGGAGAACAAGGCCGCCCAGGTGGATGTAACCGAGGTAGTAGTTGAGGAGGCCGAATAATGGCTGCCGAGAAGAAGCTGCGCGTGACGCAGGTGAAAAGCCAGATCGGTCGCAAGTACGACCAGGAGCAGACCCTGAGGTCCATGGGCCTGGGCCGCATCGGCAAGACGAAGGACCTGCCCGATAACGAATCCGTCCGCGGGATGATCTTCAAAGTGAAGCATCTTGTGGAGGTTGAGGAGCTTTAGGGCAATCAGTTATATAATTTGAGAATAGTTTGCTGGCGAGCGAGCTGCCAGCGCGGGGGCCGGGAGGCCTCCGTACAGCGAAAGGAAGAATGAAGAAATGGAACTGAAGGACCTCTATCCCGCAGAAGGCTCCCGCAAGAAGCGCAAGCGCAAGGGCCGCGGCCCCGCGTCCGGCAACGGCAAGACCGCCGGCCGCGGCATGAACGGCCAGCTCTCCCGTGCTGGCGGCGGCAAGCGCGCCGGTTTCGAGGGCGGCCAGACCCCCTTGGCCCGCCGCCTTCCCAAGCTGCCCGGCTTCCGCAACATCAACCGCGTGGAGTACGTGCCGGTGAACGTGAAGGCCCTCGAGGAGCGCTTCGAGGCCGGCGATGTGGTCGACCGCGAGTCGCTTATCGAGAAGAACCTGGTCAAGTCCTATGAGCCGCTGGTCAAGGTACTGGGCGACGGCGACCTGACCAAGGCGCTCACGGTGAAGGTCGATAAGGTGTCGAAGTCGGCCCAGCAGAAGATCGAGGCGGCCGGCGGAAAGGTTGAAGAGCCTTGCTAAGTTCGATAATCGACGCATTCAAGGTACCGGAGCTCCGCAAGAAGATCCTGTTCACGCTGGCTATACTGGCCCTCTATCGCGTAGGAGCCTACCTGCCGGTGCCCGGTATCCCGTTCAATCAGTTCGCCACCTCGTTCATGGATGAGACGCAGAGCGGCGTGGGTGCGGCCTCTATGACCATGCTGGACCTGCTGACCGGCGGCGCCCTCTCGAACTTCTCCGTGTTCTCGCTGGGCATCATGCCCTACATCACCGCATCCATCATCATGCAGCTG
>CANOBU010000074.1 GCA_947564425.1 uncultured Eggerthellaceae bacterium | reverse complement strand
TGACTGGGAGTTCAGACGTGTGCTCTTCCGATCTGGCCTGCGGCGCCGCTGCCGGGCCTCGCGCGCCTGCGCCTCCAGGCGGCGGAGGCTTAGGGAACGCTGCTGGTGCTGAAGCGTTAGAATCGTCCTATGGGTTTCGATGCCTACATATTCGATTTGGATGGCACCTTGCTGGATACGCTGCCCGATCTGGTGCAGCTTACCAACAAGGTGCTGCAAGAGCACGGTTGGCCCCTGCGCACCTCGGCGGAGGTCCTGAGCTTCGTCGGCGACGGCGGCTTGGCCCTGCTGCGCCGCGCCGCGCCGCCCGAGGCCTCCGATGAGGCCGTGCAGCAGGCCTTCGAAACCTGGGAGCAACTCTACCCCGCCTACGGCCACCGGAATACCCGCCCTTACCCGGGCATGCCGGAGCTGCTGGAGACGCTGAAGGCCCGCGGGGCGAAGCTGGGGGTGCTGTCGAATAAGGTGGACAGCGCGGTGGGCGAGGTGATACCCCGGCATTTCCCCGGTATCTTCGACGAGGCCCGCGGCGAATGCGCCGCTATACCCCGCAAACCCGACCCAGCCGGCTTGCAGGCCATGCTGGAACGTTTCGGCACGGCGCCGCAGCGGGCCGCCTACCTGGGCGATTCCGCCGGCGACATGCTGACCGCCCGGCGGGCCGGCGCCTTCCCCATAGGCGTTACCTGGGGCTATCAGCCCCGTGCGGCCCTGCAGGAAGCCGGCGCCGCCCTGCTGGTCGACGCCCCCGCCCAGATCCTGGAGGTCTGACGCCCCCCTTGTTGCCCGGGGCGGCAGGCTCGTGGCACAATATCCTCCATCGAACGGGGCCGCGGAGCGGCCGGACGGAAGGGGTTTCCATGGCACGCGACACACAGGCTTGCGAACAGCTGCGCCAGGAGTGGCTGGCCCATGTGCAGGAGGACTACCTGCAGGAAGAGCTGCAGGCTATGGAGGGGGATTCCCAGGCTGTGACCGATGCCTTCTTCCAGGACCTCGTCTTCGGCACCGCCGGCCTGCGCGGCATCCTGGGGGCCGGCAGCAACCGCATGAACGTTCACACGGTGGGCCGTGCCACGCAGGGTTTCGCCGATTACCTGAATGCCAACTTCCAGAACCCCAGCATCGCCATCGGCCGCGATTCGCGCAACCGCGGCGACGAGCTGGTGCGCCGGGCTGCATCGGTGCTGGCCGCCAATGGCGTGACAGCCTATGTGTTCCCCGTCATCGTGCCCACGCCGGCGGTATCGTTCGCCGTCAGGGACCTGGGCTGTTCCGGCGGCATAAACATGACAGCCAGCCACAACCCGGCCGCCTATAACGGCTACAAGGCCTACGGCCCCGACGGCTGCCAGATAGTCACCGAGGCGGCCGATGCCATAGGCGAGGCCATCGCCGAGGTGGATATGTTCGGCGGCGTGAAGGCGGTCGATTTCGACGAGGCCGTGGCCGATGGCCGCATCCAGTGGATCGGCGACGAGGTGCTGGACCGCTTCATCGATGCGGTGGAGGCCTGCTCGGCGGCCACCGAGGCCGACCGCCAGACCCCCTTGCGTCTGGTGTACACCCCCCTGAACGGCACGGGCCTCGATTGCGTGCGGCGCATCCTGGACCGCGTGGGCATAACCGATGTGGCCGTGGTGCCCGAGCAAGCCCAGCCCGATGGGGATTTCCCCACCTGCCCGTATCCCAATCCGGAGATCCGCGAGGCGCTGGAGCTGGCCATACAGCTGGCCGAGGAAGTGCATCCCGACCTGCTGCTGGCCACCGACCCCGATGCCGATCGCGTGGGCATAGGCGTGAAGGCCGGCGACGACTACCAGCTGCTGTCGGGCAACGAGGTGGGCGTGCTGCTGCTGGATTACCTGGCCTCCCAGGCGGCTGCCCGCGGCGAGGACCTCGGGCGCCGCGTGGCGGTGACCACCATCGTGTCATCGTCGATGGTGGACGCCTTGGCCGACCATTACGGCTTCGAGGTGCGGCGCACGCTGACCGGCTTCAAGTACATAGGCGAGATGATCGCCGAGCTGGAGGCCGCCGGTGAAGCGGACCGCTTCCTGTTCGGCTTCGAAGAGAGCTACGGTTACCTGAACGGCACCCATGTACGCGACAAGGACGCCATCGACGCCACCATGCTGATATGCCAGATGGCCCAGCACTACAAGGCCCAGGGCATGAACCTGGCCGAGGCCATGGAGGCGCTGTACGAGCGCCATGGCTTCTATGCCAACCGCACGCTGTCGTTCGCTTACCCCGGCGCCGAGGGCAGCCAGCGCATGGCGCAGCTCATGGCCGGCCTGCGCAGCCAGCCGCCGGCGGACATCGCCGGTTTGGCGGTGGAGGAAACGGTGGATTACGCCGAAGGGGCCGGTAACCTGCCGCCAGCCGATGTGGTGGAGTTTCGCCTGGCGGGGGGCAACAAGGTTATCGTGCGCCCCAGCGGCACCGAGCCCAAGGTGAAGGCATACCTTTTCGCCCAGCGTCCCACCCGGGCCCAGGCCGAGGACCTGTTGGACGACATGGCGGGGGCGATGTCGACGATCATGGCCTAGGGGTTCCTGCGCAGCGGCCTTTCCCGCTGCAGCGCTCGGTTTTCATGAAGCAGCTATCGCCTTCGTATGGCAGTTTCGTGGTTTGAAGACAGCGATGCTAGAATAATTCTCTTAGTTGGTGCCAATACGGTGCCTGCGGAATCGGTTTTCAGCGGCCGCTGATGCCGGGCCATTCCATCGACCGGCGTCGAAGCTTCTGACGAGGAGTTTTTCAATGGCATCTAGAAAGAGGAATCGGAACACAGGCGCTTCCAGCGCTCCGATATCCGGCGGTTTCGTCCCCGCGTCCCAGCAGCAGAGGAGTCCGCGGCGGGGGCCGGGCGCCAATTCCATGGACTTCAACGCCGCGCCGGCCGGTGCCGCCGTGGGCGGTTTCGGCGATTCCGTCAGCCAGTACTCGCGCAATACCGTCGATTACTCCAACCGCCGCCAGGGCATGGCGCCGGGTAAGAAGCGAGCGCTCATCATCGCCATCGTGGTGCTGGTCGCCGCATTGGCCGTGGGCGGTTTCTTCGCCTTCAAGGAATACCAGAAGGCGATGATCAACCAGGACCTCCACAGCATGTCCCAAAGCGAGCTGGAAGCCGTCGATAACGAGCTGACCGGATCGATCCACTTCGACCAACCCTTCACCATGCTCCTCCTGGGTTCCGATGCCCGCTCGGACGACCCCAGCATGGGGGCCCGTACCGACACGATCGTCCTGACCCGCATCGATCCCACCACCAATAACATCTCCATGTTGTCCATCCCCCGCGACACCATGATCGACATCCCCAGCGTGGGCACGCAGAAATTCAATGCTGCCTATACCTATGGCGGCCCCAGCGGCACCATCGCCGCGGTGAAGAACCTCTGCGGCGTGGACATCGACCACTATGCCGAGGTGAACTTCGAGGGCCTGGTGGGCTTGATCGATGCCATCGGCGGCATCGATGTGGTGGTGGACGAGACGGTGAACGACCCCGATGCCGGCGACGTGGTAATCCCTGCCGGCGAGCAGCACCTGGATGGCGCAGCCGCCCTTACGTTCTCGCGCAGCCGCGCCTATGCCGACGGCGACTACACGCGCGTGTCGAACCAGCGCAAGGTCATCGAGGCCATCGTGCACCGGGGTTTGAGCGCACCCGCTACCGAGCTGCACGGCCTTATCCAGGCTTCGACTGAGTTCCTTACCACCGATTCCGCCATGGATGTGGATTTCATCTATTCCCTGGCCGACCAGATCCGCCATAACAACGACTATCCCGTGACCATCACCTCGGCCACGCTGCCCTCGTCGACGGCCACCATCGGCGGCGTCTCCTATGTCATCGCCGACCAGGCCGGCGTGCAGGAGATAATCCGCATATTCAACGAAGGCGGCGATATCAGCCAGCCGCTGGACGTTTCCAGCATCGACAGCGATAGGGCTGCGGCCAGCGGCAATACCGGCGCCGGGGCCATCGACGATTCGTACAACTACCACGCCGACGAACCGGTTTATTACGCGCCGGAGCCCGTGAACCCCGACCCCTCGCCCAGCACGCCTGTAGGCGGCGGGGATACCCCTGCCACGGAACCCGATGACTCCCCCGCCAAGCCGAGCAAGCCCGCCGACACGGGCGGCAGCGGCAGCGGCGGCAGTGGAACCGGCGGCACGGGAGCTTCGGGCTCAACCGCCACCGGCGGCAATTCCGGCAGCGTCGCCACGGGCGGCAACTCCGCCGGCAGCAAAAAATCAGCCTAGCCAACCGGGGCGACGCTGCAGGCCCCGAACAGGTCCTGCAGTTCTTCCGGTTGCGGGCCCTAGGCGGGGGCTCGACCATACGCAACCGCACTCTACTGATGAAAATCGCCCGCCTGGAGCGGCCGATGGTATGGGAACAGGGCGTCTCGCAGCGCCCTACTCCCCGTACCCGTCGGGATTCTGCGATTGCCAGCGCCAGCTGTCCTCGCACATGCGGTCCAGGTCGTATTGCGCCACCCAGCCCAGCTCGTCGCGGGCCTTGTCGCAAGCCGCGTAGTTCTCGGCGATGTCCCCCGCCCGCCGCGGCTTTATCACGTAGGGCAGCTCGCGCCCGCAAGCCTTCGAGAAAGCGCGGATCACATCCAGCACGCTGGAGCCGCGCCCCGTGCCCAGGTTGAAAATGCCCACGCCCCGCCGGCTGCCATCGGGCGCTGCCGGGCCGGCCATGCTGCCCAGGCCCGTGGGTTCGCCGGTGCCCCGTTTGCCGCCCATCCAGTCCAAGGCTGCCACGTGGCCGCGGGCCAGATCCACCACATGGATGTAGTCGCGCACGCCCGTGCCGTCGGGGGTGGGGTAGTCGTCGCCGAACACGCCCACGGCCTCCAGCTTGCCAACGGCCACCTGGGCCACGTAGGGCACCAGGTTGTTGGGGATGCCGTGGGGGTCCTCGCCGATCATGCCCGATTCGTGGGCGCCGATGGGGTTGAAGTAGCGCAGCAGCACCACGTTCCATTCGTCGTCGCCTACGTACAGGTCGGTCAGGATCTGCTCCAGCATCGACTTCGTCTGGCCGTAGGGATTGGTGGGGTTGTGCTTGGGGCAATCCTCGGTTATGGGGATGAACTCCGGCTCGCCGTACACGGTGGCGCTGCTGCTGAATACGATGTTCTTGCAGCCGTGCTCGCGGGCGACCTCGCACAGCACCAGGGTGCCGGCGATGTTGTTCCAGTAGTACTCCAGGGGCTTCTGCACGCTTTCCCCCACGGCCTTGAAGCCGGCGAAGTGGATGATGGCGTCGATGGGCCAGGTGCCGAACACCTCTTCGAGCGCATCGCGGTCCAGGATGGAGCCCTTGACGAAGGCCAGGCGCTCCCCGTCGGCGCCGGTGATCTGCCGCACGCGCCGGATGGCCTCCTCGGAGGAATTGGACAGGTCGTCCAGCACCACCACGTTATAGCCGGCGTCCAGCAGCTCGACGCAGGTGTGGCTGCCGATGAAGCCGGCGCCCCCCGTTACCAGTATGGTGGTCTCGTCGGCGGGTTTCCCCAGGCCCTTGTTCGCCATGATGCCTCCTGTTCCTCGGTGGCCTTTATCTTACCCGAATCAGCGGAACGATTCGAAGCCGCCCGCGAAGCGCTCCGCCAAGGGGGAGTGCAGCGCCAGAAGGGCCTCGGAGGTGTCGGCGATGACCTGCAGCGTTTCCGGACCCTTGATGGCGGCGATGGCTTCCGCAGCCGATTGCAGCTGACCGCACAGCTCATCGAAGGTGCAACGGTCCCCCTGTTCGGCGGGCAGGTCGGTTTCGAGCAGCAGGCGCTCGGCGGGAATGGCCTTCACGTATTCGCGGCCCTTGCCCGTGCGCAGCATGCGCGGCCCGCACGAGAAGAAGCAGCCGTCGGCGATAGCGCGTTTCAGCTGGTCGGAGGGGCCGCTGAACCAGTGGAAGATGCAGCGGCAGCTTTCCGCCGTCCCGCTGCCTTCCAGAATGTCCAGCACTTCGGCGGCAGCATGGACGGCATGCAGCGATACGAGCCGTCCGCCTGCGCGCCCGGCCCAGCGGGCGATGGCGGCGAAGACGCGCTGCTGGTCGGCGGCCGTCGCCTGATGGCGGCTGCCCAGGTCGAGGCCCACCTCGCCGATGACCCGCGGCTCCCATGTCTCCAGCAGCTCGAGGCACTGCTCCTCGTCGGCGGCCCCATCGGCCACCCACCAGGGATGCATGCCGAATCCCGTGGTCACGTTGGGAAACGATGCGAATACCCGGCGCTCCCCCTGCCAAGCGGCAGGGGATACCGTGTTGTTGAATATCAGCGCGTCGCAGGCGAAGGCGGCGGCCACCTCTTCTCCGTTGGACATAAGGCCCAGATGGCAATGCATGTCGATCAGGTCGTTCATTGCGTCTCCCCGTGTCATCGGCACGATTCGCCCGACCGCCCCCCGGGGGCCTGCCGGTTGTACTAGAATAATGCAAAATCAGAAGAGGCCTGCTGCGGAAGGGGTTTTTGTGGGCGAATCGAACAGCGAGCCGCAGGCTGCGCCGTCAGCGGGTGTTCCGGCTGCCGGGTCGGCGGCCGACGACATCATGGTGAGCATCCAGCATCTGTCGAAGTCGTTCGGCGATACCGAGGTGCTGCGCGATGTGAACATCGATGTGAAGCGCGGCGAGGTGGTGGTGGTCCTGGGCCCCAGCGGTTCGGGGAAATCCACCATGCTGCGCTGCATCAACCTTCTGGAGACGCCCACCGGCGGCCATATCTACATCGAGGGCGAGGAGATTACGGGCCCCCATACGAATGTGGACAAGCTGCGCGAGCATGTGGGTATGGTGTTCCAGCAGTTCAACCTGTTCCCGCACCTCACAGCCAAGAAGAACGTGATGCTGGCCCAGCGCCAGGTGCTGAAGCGCCCGGCCGACGAGGCGGAGCGCATCGCCTTGGAGCAGCTGCGGCGCGTGGGGCTCGAGGACCGCGCCGACTTCCTTCCCAGCCAGCTGTCCGGCGGCCAGCAGCAGCGCGTGGCCATCGCCCGCGCCCTGGCCATGGACCCC
>CANOBU010000073.1 GCA_947564425.1 uncultured Eggerthellaceae bacterium | reverse complement strand
GTGGATGCGGCCCTGGCTCTCGGTCTTGGGCACGCGCTGCACGCGATGCACGCCGGATTCGAACTTCATGAACGAGTACACCTTGTCGCCCTTCACCTTGAACTGTATCTCGTTGTAGCCGCCGGCCTCCGAGGGCGACACGTCCAAAGGCTCGATCTTCCACTTGTGGTCGCTGGCGAAGCGCTCGTACATCTTGTACAGGTCGCCCGCGAAGATCTTCGCCTCGTCGCCGCCGGCGCCGCCGCGGATCTCCACGATGATGTCCTTCTCGTCGGCCGGGTCGGCGGGGATCAGCATCAGCTTTATCTCCTCCTCGATGCCCGGCAGCTCCGCCTCGATGCGGGCTATCTCCTCTTGGGCGAATTCCTTCATATCGGCGTCGGAGAGCATCTCCTTGGCCTCGGCCAGGTCGTCCTCGGCCTGCACGTAGGCGCGCGCCTGCTTCACCAACGGGCCCTGGTCGGCGTATTCCTTGGCCAGGCGGTTGTATTCCTTCTGGTCGGCTATCACGGCGGGGTCGCCCATCTTCTGCTGGAGGTCCTCGTAGGCCTCGATGATCTTCACCAGCTTCTCGCGCATATCGGTTTCGGCCATGGCGGCGGTCCTTTCCGGGAAAGCCCTTTCGGGCGGATTCTGGCATGCGGCCGTGCGGCGCTGCCGCACGCAAAGGGGGAATCGGGCGCAGCGCGGCAGGCGCCGCCCCGGAGGGGTGGCGATGCGAGCTAATAGAAGGTTGTGCGCACGAAGGGCACCGGCTTCTCCCACCTGATCGCTATCCTATTCGCAGACGGGATTCTATCAGATTGCAAGGTATTCTGCAGCCCTCTCGGCCGCCTGGGCGCCATCGGCCACGGCTGTGACCACCTGGCGCAGGGTCTTCGAGCGCACGTCGCCGGCGGCGAACACGCCGGGTACCTTCGTCTCGCAGCGCTCGTCGGATATCACGTAGCCGCCCTCGTCCAGGTCGATGGAGCCGTAGAGGAAGTCGGTGTTGGGTATGAGGCCCACGGCCACGAACACGGCCGAGCAGTCGATGGTGCGCAGCCGGCCGGTTTCCTGGTCCTCCACCTCGATGGCGGCCACCGTGCCGTCATCGCCGGCGACGATGCGCTGGGTTATGGCGTTCCAGACGAACTCCACGTTGGGTGTCGCCTGCAGGTTGTCGTGGTATATCTTGGTGGCCCGCAGGCTGTTACGGCGGTGCACCAGGTAGACCTTCTTGCATATGCGGGCCAGGTACAGGGCATCGCCGGCGGCCGTGTTGCCGCCGCCCACCACCACGGCCACCTTGTCTTTGAAGAAGTTGCCATCGCAGGTGGCGCAATACGATACCCCCTTGCCCGCAAGCTCCTCCTCGCCGGGCACCCCCAGATGCCGCGGGCGGGCGCCGGTGGCGATGACGACGGAGCGGGCCAGGTACTCGTTACCCGAGGCGGCCTTGATGCGCTTCGGATCGGCCGTGAGGTCCACGGCCTGCACGTCGTCGGCGCATACCTGCATGCCGAAATCCTGGGCCTGCTGCTGCATGTCGTAGGCGAGCTTCCATCCCTCCGCGCCGCCGGGGAAGCCGGGGTAGTTCTCGATCAGGTGGGTCTGGGCCAGCTGGCCGCCGGGGGTTATGCGCTCGATGCACAGGGCGGAAAGGCCGCCGCGGGCGGCATAGAGGCCCGCCGTGAGGCCCGCCGGCCCCCCGCCGATGATAGCGACGTCCACGGATGATGCGGTCATGGTGCCTCCCCTTCCCCACCGGGCGGCTTAGGCCCGGCGCAAGCCTTTCGGTCGCACCTAGTGTATACCGAAAGCGCCGGACCCGCAGCCGCGTTCCCCCGCCGTTGGCAGCCTGTAAGCCGCGAAGCGGACCTACCGGGAGCCGCGGCGGGCGGTATCCTCCTCGATGCCGAGCTTCCAGCTTCCCGTGACATCCAGCCCCTGGCGCAGGCCCTCCATGGCGCATTGCACGCCTTGGTACATGGCCTCGGTGCCGGCGGCATCGCTGAGGTAGGTGGCGGCGCGGTCATCGGCGATGCCCAGGCTGGCCGCCGTGGCTATGGCATCCATGTTGGCCCCCAGGAAGATGAACTCCCAGCCGTTCTTGCGGCGCCGCTTCTCCACCAGGCGGCGCACCTCGTCGTAGGTGAAGCTGCGGCTGGCGTTCTCCAGGCCGTCGGTGGTGATGACGAAGATGGTGCGGTCGGGCCGCCCCGCCGCCTTCTGCCGGCGGTTGACCGCCTTGATGGTGAGCCCCATGGCATCGAGCAGCGCCGTGCAGCCGCGCACGTAGTACTCGCGGGTCGTAAGCGGCGCGACCTCCCGCAGATCGACCCCTTGGAACAGCGTTTCCACCGCATCGTCGAATAGCACGGCTGTGACGTGCGCCCGGCCGGGCAGCGCCCGCTGCTGCTGTACTGTGGCATTGAAGCCGCCGATGGTGTCGGCCTCGAGCCCCTGCATGGAGCCGCTGCGGTCCAATATGAATACGAGCTCGGCGGTCTCGCCGGCGGCTGCGAGGTCGGGCAGCGGCGCCAGGAGGACGGTCTTGCCGGGATCGGCGGTGCCGGCCGCATCGGACGGGGAATGGAATGCAAGCTTCTTCGGGTTCATAGCGGAACCTCCTTCTTCGATCGGCTACGGGAAAGAGGTTACGCGCCGAAGGGCGGCCCGTGGTCGCCTGGGATGCGACATCCGGTCGGGGCCCGGCGCTTGCTTAAGCCCCCACCAGGGGCTGGCCGAAGGCGTAGAGCGCCTCGTTTATCAGCTGGATATCCCAGCAGCGCTGCCCGATGAAGTACTCCACCACGATATCGCCCTTGCTGGCATGGGTGAGGGTGTAGCCGGCGCGGCCGATGAGGTCGAGCGTCTCGTCCAGGGACAGCTCCAGGGCCAGGGCGAGGGCCACAGCCGTAGCCTTGCTGGGCTGGTAGCGCGGATTGCTGCGGATCTTGCTGAAGAGCTTGCGGTCTATGCGGGCGCGCTTGTACACCGCAGGGTCGGCGAGGCCCTTCTCGTCGATGGTGCGCAGGAGCATCTGCGAGAACGTCTCCTGGGTACGTGCCACGGCATCCTGCAGGCTGCGGGCGGGGAAGCTGGCGGCGGGGATGCGGCCGGCGGGAGCCGCGGCTGCCCGGGCGCCGTCCGGACCGGAAGGTGCGGGAGCGGAATCGGGGGTGCAGGGGGCAGCCGTTCGGAGGGCGTCTTCCAAAGGCGCGAAAGAGCCCGTGATCTGGTCGTCGCCTGCCGGCTCGGCAGCCGGCAGCCCGAGGGCGGCCAGCCCGGCGGCCTGCGGTTCGAAACCACCCAGCCGCGCAGGCAACGGGACGTCGGGGCCGGTGCATGGGGCCTCTTCCCTGTAGTTGGCATCTATATACGATGCGACCTCGGCGAGCTGCCGGTCGGTAAGGCGAGCCCGCTGTTTTCGGAAGAAACCCATAACGCCTCCTGCCTGCACGGGCCCTCCGCAGGCCCCGGAATGCTGGAACCATGGTAACCGATACGGGGCAGGGGCCGAAATGGGCGAAAGATGCAGGTTCGGAAGGCGCCGCCGGCCCTGGGGAGACCGACGGCGCACGGCGAGGCGCAAGCCCCGCAAACCGGGGTTCCCGCTGCAACCCTCGGACCGAGCGGGCGGCAGGCCCCGGTTCAACTCTTCTTTCTATCGCAAGTTCGCCTCCCTGCACCCCCAGGCGAAACGAAGCGCCCGTTTCGTGTAACAATTCGCCCGCATACCGAGCACGGCAGGCTGCGCACGGCAACAGACGCGCATTCTTACGGCCCTACAGCTCGGCCGCTCCCCGTTTCAGCTCTTGCAGGTACTCCCCGGCTTCGTCTAGGCGGCCGGCCTCGCAGAGGCGGTTCACCACGGCCACGTTGTTGCGCAAATCGTGACGGAAGCGCGCCAGGGCGCTCAGCTGGTCCTGCACCGCTTCGGCCTCGGCCAGGTAACCTTCTATCTGCTGCTCCAGCAACCGGGCGCCCTGCTCCGCCAGAAACGCCTCGCGGTATTTCCAGATCTGTCGGAACAGCAGCACATCCATCAGGCCCATGCCCGCAACGAGCGTACCGCATACGGCCATGTGGAAGAGGGAACCGTTCGCATGTATGCTCGCAATGTACATCAGAAGGAGCAGGAACGCTCCCTGCACCACGGGAAACAGAGCCAGGAAGAACAGGAGCGAGGAAGCATTGACACCGATTCGGGCCGGAGGCCCGGCCGAGGGGAAGATGCGTGCCGTGAACCGCCCCACCGGCACACCCGCTACCGCCAGGATTGCACAATCGACCAGCGTCATGAACGAGAACAGCGGCGCATGGGTGAAAGCGGCGGCATTATCGAAGGTGGGAAGCCCGGTAACCGATATCCAGATGAGGCTCACCACTAGCTCTCCCCCCATGAGCGCCAGGTACATGCAGCTCACCACCAGGAGGCGCTGGGCCATGCGGCCGCCCAGCAACAGCAAGGGAACGGCGATGGAATCACAGAGGCCGCAGGCTATCCTCGCGCCCTGGGGCATCAGCGGGCGCACAACCGTATAACCCACGGTCAGCGCTAGGGTTACACCCCAATAGAGGCGCTTCGAGCGCGGCGGGCACAGCCGTTGCAGCAGGTAACAGTAGAACAGCTGCAGCGGCAGGGTGCAGCACCAGTTCACGAACAGGTCCTGGGGTTGCAGCAGCTGCTGGATCACCGGCATTCCATCACCACCTGGGCGACGAACTCGCCATCCCGCACACCCACCGACAACCGACCGCCCCGACGCTCGGCCAAGCCGGCCACGATGGCCATGCCCCAGCCATGGGAGAGCACGGCCGCGGCACTCTCCGCCTTGCGCTCGGCTTTCACTACCTGCATCCCCGATCGCCCGGCCGCCTGCGCAACCGCCGTCCCGACCGGGTTTCTCACGCTGATGGTCAGATACCCCTTCCGCAAGGCCGCATCGGCCGCTATGCGGAAAACCTCCCCGCCGATGACATCCGATGCGGCAATCCCGCCTTTCCCATCGGTTGCAGTCGGTCCGGGCTCCCCTGTCTCCCCTTCCCCGCCCATCAACTCCACTGTGGCGGCTATGGCGTTGTCCAGCAGGTTCGACAGCACCGCGCTCGTCTCGACGGAAGGGATGGGGCAATCCTCGGGAACGAAAAGCGCGAAGTCGTAAGCTATCCCCCAGCGCTCGCACTCCCGAGCCTTCAGGGCCACAGCCGCATCGACGGCCCGGTCCCCGCAGAAGCGATAGGCCACCGAATCAGCGGCCGCTATGGCGTTGGCCAGGCCCTCTCGCATCTGGGCCGTGCGGTGCCGCTCCAGGTTCTCCGATGCAGCATCGAGTTCGGCCAGGATGGAGGCACGGACGGCCTGTATCTGGGCCGAATCCGCCTCGAGGGCCCGGCGGTAGTCCACCTGGGTCCGGCGCTGCTGCTCCAGCAGCTGCAGGCGATCCTTCCGCATGCCAGCCATTTGGGCCTCAGCCAGGGCTCGGAAAAGAAACACGATGATAGGACAGCAGGCGAGCGCAGTAAGGGCTACGAGCAGCGAAACGCTCTCAAGCCCCAGATCATCGGCCCACTTCAAGCCGATGGCGGCCATGACCACCAGGCTGGCGGGGAACAGCATCAGCAGCAAGCGGCTGCGGAAGGGCAGCTCGCGCCTCCGCGATACCGCCGCAACCGAGACAGCCAGCAGGACCGCGCAAGCGATTATTCCCAGCGCCATGGGTTTCGCCGCCCTGCCTCAGGGCCGCCCGATATGGTCGAAGAACCCCTCTTTGGCCTGCTGCCGATACTTGTTGCTGAGGGGTATCGCCACGCCGGTATCGCTCTCGAAGTGCCCTTTCGCAAGCCTTACCATGCGATCGGGATTCACCACGAAGCTCTTGTGGCATCGGATGAAGCTACGGGGCAGGCGCTCCATCATGTCGGCCATGGTGGCATAGGTCTCGAACACGCTGCCATCCCTCATGTGGATCAGCATCTTGCGCCGGCTGCTCTCAAGGTACTCGATGGAATCGGTATCGAGCACCCGGGTCTGATGGTTGAAGCTCACGGCCAGCTTCCGGGAGGCTTCTTGGTGCAGGTTCTCCAGCGCCCGCCCCAGAGCCCGGTCGAGCTCTTTTTGCACCACAGGCTTTGTGAGGAAGTAGATATGCTGGGATTCGTAGACCTTGGTACAGTACTCCACATGGCCGGTAAGGTATATCACCTGGGTGCGACTGCTGCAGGAGAGGCGCTCGCGCACGAAATCGATGCCGTCCCTATCGGAATCGCCCATCTGGATATCCGCGATAAGGACATCGGGCGCCCCGTGGAATGCGATGTAATCGGAAGCCGCATCGAGGGATGAAACGGCGGCAACTTTGAAATACCGGGCAAAGGAACCGGCCTCCACCGCATCGATGGTAGCCTCCCGCGATACTTCGCTATCATCCATAACCAAAAGCGAGTGCATGCCGCTTCTTTCTCATGCTTCCATGCAAATCGTCTGAGTAGAATAGAACCTGAAACATTATATATTTACCATAGACGGCAATCCACAGGAAACCGCAAAAGAGCATGCCCGATATGAGAGAAGGCGGCCATCGAGCGGCCGCCTTCCATACAGATTCTCTTGAAACGAAGCTAGGCCAGCATGTCCATCAGGCGCTCCTTCGGGATGGCGCCCAACTGCTTGGCCACCGGCTGGCCGCCCTTGAAGACGATGAACGTGGGGATGCTCATAACGCCGTATTTCTGGGCGATATCGGGGTTCGCATCGATGTCTATCTTGTACACGGCGGCGCTGGGCGCGACCTCGCCCGCCACCTCGTCGACCACCGGCGCCATCATCTTGCAGGGGCCGCACCAGGTGGCGAAGAAGTCCACCAGCACCGGTTTGTCGGAATCCAGCACCTTCGCCTGCCAATCGACGGAATTGATCTGCTCTGCCATGGGAATCTCCTCCTTATTCAGGTTTGCCTCGCACTGCTGATTGTAAGCGGTCGGAGCGCAGGGCTCGCGCCGATACGCCCAGCCGTTGCGCAGCTGAAAGAATCCTGTTCCTACACCACGGCTTCGCGCAGGAGGTCTTCCAGGCGCTCGACGGGCCAGGTGCCCTGGTCGCCTTCGAAGCGCTCGCGCACCGATATGGTGCCGTCGGCCACCTCCTTGTCGCCCAGCACCACCATATAGGGCACCTTGGACGCCTGGGCCTTGGCGATCTTCACGCGCATGGGCTCGTTCTGCTCGTATACCTCCACGCGACCACCCGCATCGGTCAGGCGGTGGGCCAGCTCGTAGGCCGCATCTATATGGCGGTCGGCCAAGGGCAGGATGACGGCCTGCACCGGCGACAGCCACAGCGGCAGCGCACCGGCATAGTGCTCGATCAAAATCCCTAGGAAGCGCTCGATGGAACCGAAGATGGCCCGGTGCAGCATGTAGGGGCGCTCCTCGGTGTTCTCGGCCGTGCGATAGGTCAGGTCGAACCGCTCCGGCAGGTTGAAATCCACCTGCACCGTGGAGCACTGCCAGGTGCGCCCGATGGCATCCTTCACCTTGATGTCG
>CANOBU010000072.1 GCA_947564425.1 uncultured Eggerthellaceae bacterium | reverse complement strand
CCGCCCATGTCGCGCATCGTCGGCGTAAACAACCTATTGGCACACAACAGCTAGCGGCGCTTTCTCGGGAAAGGAGACGTGTCCGCTATGTCCCCACTCGCTTTCAGGGAAGGTGCAGCCCGGGTCCTCTTCGCTGCCGCAGCCGGGGTTTCCATCCTGGCTGTGGCGCTCATATGCATCTTCCTGTTCGCCAACGGGGTGCCGGCCATGCTGCAGATCGGCATACCCGAGTTCCTGCTGGGCACCACCTGGCGCCCGGGCAACGACATCTTCGGCATCTTCCCGATGATCGTCGGCAGCATCTACGCTACCGCCGGCGCCATCGTAGTGGGGGTGCCTTTGGGAATCCTGTGCGCGCTGTTCCTCTCGCGTTTCGCCTCGGCTCCCATCGCAGCGGCGCTGCGGCCCGGCGTCGAGCTTTTGGCCGGCATCCCCTCGGTCATCTACGGCTTCTTCGGGCTCATAGCCATCGTGCCCGTCATCCGCGCGGTGGGCCCGGGTCGCGGGCTGTCGCTGCTGGCGGCAGCGATCATCTTGGGCATCATGATCCTGCCCACGGTGATAACCGTGGCGAAGAATGCGCTGGATGCCGTGCCCGAGAGCTACTACGAGGGGGCCCTGGCCCTGGGCTCATCCCATGAGCATGCGGTGTTCCGGGTGGTGGCGCCCGCGGCCATCTCGGGCATCCTGGCCGGGGTGGTCCTGGGCATCGGGCGCGCCATCGGCGAGACCATGGCGGTGGTCATGGTAGCCGGCAACCAGCCGATCATACCCGATAGCATCTTTGAGGGCGTACGCACCATGACCGCCAATATCGTGCTCGAGATGGGCTATGCCGCCGACCTGCATCGGGGCGCCCTCATAGCCACGGGCGTGGTGCTGTTCGTCTTCATCATGCTGATCAGCGGCCTTATCGGGGCCCTGAAGAGAAAGGGGGAGCAAGCATGAGCCCATCCGATGCCATGGCCGCTGCGGCCTCCGACGCAGCCCCTCGGGCTTCCGCGCTCCTGCCGCGCATCCCCATCGCGGCCCTCTTGCGCTGGCTCGTCTACCTCGGCGCCGCGCTCACGACCGCCATCCTGGCGCTGCTGGTGGGGTTCATCCTGGTGAACGGCATACCCCATCTTACGCCTTCCCTGTTCGAGTGGACCTACACCTCCCAGAACGTCTCGCTCATGCCGGCGCTCATCGGCACCCTGATGATGACGGCCCTCGCCCTTGCCATGGCGGTGCCCGTGGGCGTGGGGTCGGCGATATACCTGGTGGAATACGCGCGGCCCGGGTCGCGCTTCGTCGCCGCCGTGCGCATGACCGCCGAGACGCTGCAGGGCATCCCCTCGATCATCTACGGGTTGTTCGGCATGCTGTTCTTCGTGACGGTGCTGGGCTGGGGCCTGTCGCTTCTGGCGGGAGCCTGCACGCTGGCCATCATGATACTGCCGGTGATCATGCGCACTGCCGAGGAGGCGCTGCTGGCAGTGCCGCGGGGCTACCGCAAAGGCGGCTTCGCCCTGGGGACCGGGCGCGTGCGCACGGTGATGCGCTGCGTGCTGCCCACGGCGGCTCCCGGAATACTGGGCGGCGTCCTGCTGGGTCTGGGACGCTGCGTCGGCGAGGTGGCGGCGCTGCTGTTCACGGCCGGCACCGTGGCCCAGATCCCCGATCTGGGCGGCGAGGGGGTGTTCGCCCTGTTCGAGTCGTGCCGCACCTTGGCGGTGCATATGTACGTGCTGGCGAGCGAGGGCCTTCATGTGAATGAGACCTACGCCACGGCCGTCGTGCTGCTGGCCATGGTAGCCGTGTTGAATGCAGCGGCGGCCCTTGCCGCCAAGAAACTGGGAAAGGATATTCGATGAATTCGAATGCGCTGATGGAGGGCAGCCGCGCTGCCGCGGTGACAGAAGCGAACGAGACGGGCGCCTTCGACGCCGTGACAGCGGCCTTCGAGGATGCCTCGGACGGCATTGGGGATGCCCCGGCCAAGATGGAGGTGAGCGGCCTGGACCTGTACTATGGGGATTTCCATGCCCTGAAGGGCATAGGGCTCTCCTTCCCCCAGAACAAGGTGACGGCGCTCATCGGGCCTTCCGGCTGCGGGAAGTCCACGTTGCTGAAAACGCTGAACCGCATGAACGACCTGGTGGAAGGGTGCCGCATCGAGGGCGAGGTGATGCTGGACGGCCGCGATGCCTACGGCGGTCTGCCCGTGACGGATCTGCGGCGCCGCGTGGGCATGGTGTTCCAGCAGCCCAACCCCTTCCCTATGAGCATCTACGACAATGTGGCCTTCGGCCCGCGCACCCATGGCGTCCGCAAGAAGGAGGACTTGGACGGGATCGTAGAGCAGTCGCTGCGCGATGCCGCCATCTTCGATGAAGTGAAGGACCGCCTGAAGAAGAGCGCCCTGGGGCTGTCGGGCGGCCAGCAGCAGCGCCTGTGTATCGCACGGGCGCTGGCGGTGCAGCCGGAGGTGCTGCTGATGGACGAATCCACCTCGGCCCTGGACCCCCTATCCACGGCGAAGATCGAGGAGCTGGTGGGCCGCTTGAAGGAACGCTACACCGTGATCATGGTCACCCACAACATGTTGCAGGCGCTGCGGGTATCCGACAAGACAGCCTTCTTCCTGCTGGGCGAGATGGTGGAGGCGGGCGATACCTCGGCGATCTTCACCGAGCCTGCAGACGAGCGCACGGCGGCCTATGTGGAGGGGCGGTTCGGCTAGCGTACCCGGGGGTGCTAATCCAACAGGAAGCGCTCGAACATGTCCTTGCCCACGCCGCAGACGGGGCAGACGAAGTCGTCCGGGAGCTCGTCGGTCTCTATCACGAATCCGCAGATGAGGCAGCGCCAGCCGTAGCGGGCGCCGGCGCTGGCCGCTTCGGCCTCGGTAGCGGCTTCGGCCATCGGCTCCGCCGCAGCAGCCGGCTGCGGGGCCGCGGCATCGGTGCCGCCCTCGTAGCTCACGGCGTTCTTCGGGGCCTTGCCGCGCAGCTCGCTATGGTAGTAATCGTAGGTCATGGAGGGCTCGTCCCCCAGCACCGCGGCATCCTCCACCACGCCGACGAACAGGATATGGGATCCCAGGTCCAGCTGGTGCATCACCTTCACGCAGAACCGGGCGTTCGAATGCTCGGTGATGTAGGCCATCTGGCGGTCGTCCACGGCGTGCTGCACCTCGGCGAACTTGTCGATGTCGCGGCTCGATTTGAAGCCGAAGGTGCCGATGAGCTGCATATCGGCGCTCTGGGACAGCACGGTGACGCCGAAGCGGCCGCAGCTGCGCACCGCCTCGGTGGTGGCGTTGTCCTTATGCAGGGACACGCTTGCCATCACCGGATCGGATGCGACCTGCTGGAAGGTGTTCACCACGCAGCCGACCTTCCTGCCCCCGCAATCGGCGGCGGTTATGAGGAAGAGCCCGTAGCTCAGTTTCCTGAATGCCTTGCGATCCATTTCGAACTCCCTTCCCATGGGGGAAGCCGAAGGCTTCCCCGTCAGCATTTCCCTGCGCCTGCCCCGCCGGGGAAGGCGTCTGCGCGAAATGGCCCCCTCCCAGCGCTGCAAAACCGCATTTGAGGCCATCCGGACGTTTTACCAGGTTATAATACCATCGCAACCCTATCGTGGAAAAGCAGGACGAGGTATGGTCTCTTTCTTCAAATCGGAAAACGGCAAGGTGCAGAAAATCGATGCCCTCGAGCCCGGCTGCTGGGTGGATGTCCTGGAGCCCACGGCCGAGGAGCGCCTCTGGCTGTCCCAGCAGCTGCTCATCGTGCCCGAATTCGTGCAGGCCGCCTTCGACGACGAGGAGACGGCCCATATCGACATGGACGAGGATACCGGCCAGGTGCTGGTCATCGTCGACTGCCCCTTCATCGAGGACGAGAGCGAGATGGCCGACAGCTCCATCGTGCAGTACGACACCCACCCGCTGTCGTTCGTGTTCGTGCCCGAGCAGGAGTACTTCGTCACCCTGAGCCTGCGGCGCAACGAGACCATCGCCGATTTCGCCCATAGCCGCTACCGCAACGTGTACACGGACCGCCGTACCCGCTTCCTGCTGCAGATGCTGCTGCGCATCACCCAGCGCTACCTGGTGTGCCTGCGTTCCATCAACCGGCAGATCCGCGAGTACGAGCGCACCCTGCGCAAATCGATGCGCAACGACGAGCTGATGAAGATGCTGGGTTTGGAGAAATCGCTGGTGTACTTCTCCACATCGCTGCAGGGCCTGGAATCCACGGCATCGCGCATCGGCACGGGGCGCATGCTCGATATCTACGAGGACGACCGCGAGCTGCTCGACGATGTGATGATCGAGATCCGCCAGGCCGTCGAGATGTGCAGCATCTACACCTCCATCCTGAACGGCATCACCGATACGTTCTCCAGCGTCATCTCGAACAACCTCAACTTCACCATGCGCACCCTCACCATAATCACGCTGGTCATGGCCATCCCCACCATCGTGTTCAGCTTCTACGGCATGAATGTGGAGGGGCTGCCGCTCATCGCCTGGTGGTGGCTGCCGGTGCTGGTGGCCGCGGTGTTCTGCGTCATAGCCATCCTCATCCTGAGGTCGGGCCGCATCGTGAAATAGCCGCCTGCGCGCGGTGTGCGGCTGCTAGGCGATGCGCTTCACCTTCGCCACGAAGAAGCCCTCGTAGTCCTCGGTGGGGCACAGGCCTAAGGTGCCCTGGATGGCGGTGGGGAGCTGCGGCATGGCCTGCATGCCCGGCAGCTCGATGGGCAGTACCTCGAAGCGGGCCGGACGGTCGGCGGAAGCCAGGCCGTATTCCACGATGTCCTCGTTCTCGGCCCTCAGCACCGAGCAGGTGGCATAGACCAGCACGCCGCCCACCCGCAGCAGCGAGAGGGCCTTCCGCATGAGCGCCCGCTGGGACTTCTGGGATTTGCGCAGCAGCTCCTCGGTGAAGCGCCGGGGCATCTTGGCATCGCCGGCATACAGGGTTCCGGAGCCGCTGCAGGGGGCGTCCAGCAATATGCGGTCGAAGGAGAAGAAGGGGTCCAGGCGCCGGGCATCGCATTGCATCACTGTGACGCCGCCGGCTCCCTGCAGCTGCAGGTTATGGCGCAGCCGCTCGGCGCGGGGGCCGTGCAGCTCGCAGGCCGTCACCAGGGCCCGTCCCCCGGCGAGGGCCTGGATCTGGGTGGTCTTGCCGCCGGGGGCGGCGCACAGGTCGCATACGTCGCGCCCCGCCGCATCGCCCAGCACCAGCGCCGGCACCATGGCCGACAGGCTCTGCAGGTACAGCTCGCCGCTGCCGTAGGCCGGAAGCGTCCGCACCGCATCCTCGCGGGCCTCGGGCAGCACGAAGGCATCGCCGTACCAGGGCACCCCGCGATGGGCGATGCCGGCCCCGTCGAGGGCTGCGGCGATGGCGGCGGCGGACGCCTTCAGGGCATTGGCCCGCAGGGTGGTATGGCGGCGCACCCGGCAGCCCTCCAGGATGCGCTGCGCATCGGCGGCTCCGTACTGGGCTTCCAGCAACGGTTCGAAGAATGCGGGGAACTCGCTATCGGGTGCCATGGGCCTCCTGCCGGTCCGGTTTATTACCGATCGGGTTCAATTTCCGCCGGGCCGCGGGGGCGGCCCGTCTTGCGATAGAATCTTAAACGGAAACGGAGCCCCTGCCAATGGCGCTTCGGTCCGGTTATCGGAGGAGGCTCCTGTGAGAGACGGTCGCGTTCTGCTTATAGCCAACCCGGCGGCCCAGAGCGGCAACGGTGCCCAGGCGGCCCATATCGCCCATGACCTGTTGGTCCAGTGGTTGGGGGAAGATGCGGTGGATTTCGAGCTCACCACCGGCCCGAACCATGCCGAAGAGCTGGCCGCCGTCCCGGCCGGGACCTACGGCACGGTGCTGGCCCTGGGCGGCGACGGCCTGGCCCACGAGGTGGTCAACGGCCTCATGGGGCTGCCGGCCGGCGCCCGCCCCTGCTTCGGGCTGATTCCCGTGGGGTCGGGCAACGACTTTGCCCGCACCCTGGGGATGTCCGATTGCGTTCCCGATGCCATCGTGCAATTCCTCGATGCCCGGATCGAGGCCTTCGATATCGGCTGCTGCAACGGCGTGTTCTTCGACGAGACGCTCTCGTTCGGCCTCGATGCCGCCATCGCGCTGGATACCATCGAGCGCCGCAAGCGCACCGGCAAGCAGGGCACCCCCCTGTACCTGGCCAGCGGCATCGACCAGCTGCTCCATCATAGGGATACGTTCCAGGTGACCGCCGTGCTCGACGGCGGCCGGCGCATACAGGGTCCCGTGCACCAGTTCGCCGTGCAGATCGGCCCCACCTACGGCGGCGGCTTCCTCATATGCCCCGAGGCCGACCCCA
Source organism: uncultured Eggerthellaceae bacterium (assembly GCA_947564425.1). GTDB lineage: Bacteria > Actinomycetota > Coriobacteriia > Coriobacteriales > Eggerthellaceae > UBA9715. Next base: position 1,544 of record CANOBU010000072.1, on the reverse strand, counting down.
CCGACGGCCTCTTCGATATCTGCTATGCCGATGCCCCCATGAATCTCTTCGAGGCCACCTATAAGTTCCTGCGGGCGAAGGACGGCCACCATACGCGGTTCAAGGACCTTCACTTCGAGCGGGCGAAGGCCATCGAGCTCTCCTTCGACCGCCGCCCGCCCTGCCAGATAGACGGCGAGCCCCTCATCGCCGACGGCTACCGCATAACCATGGAGCCCCGGGCGCTCGAGGTGCTGCGCGCCGCTTCTGCGCAAATTTAGTCGAGGGGTTGCCGCGGCGCGGAAATGATGACCGCATTGGGTTATGATGGCCCGCACAGGAGCTTCCCCTATGAATGACGCATACCGACATAGACGCAGCAGGAGCCATCCTTCCGACCGTACGAGCCGCCCATCCGCCCGCGGGCCGATGGTGCCGGCCGTCCGCAGCGCATCGGTGCATCCCGCGGGCCGGGGCCATCGACGCGCGGCCGCCATCGGGCCCTTGCGCTGGGAGGTCTATTTCATCATCGGCGTCATACTGGCTTTGGCGCTCATCTTCTTCGCAGGCGGCATAATCGCGAGCATAAAGGCGCGACCGGCCCTCGAAGGCACCGGCGTCGCCGGGATCCAGCAGGCCCAGGCGGCGATGCCGGATTCCCCTCGGGGCGCAAGCCCCCTGGATGCCCTGCTGGGCCGCGGTTCCTCCGATGGCCGTCCGGCCTCCTTCGCCGTCGACCCGGAAAAGACCGATTGGAACTACGGGGACAACGGCCGCAAGACGGTGTACCTTACCATCGATGACGGGCCCTCCGAGAACACCCAGGCGGTGCTGGACATACTGGACCGCTACGGCTGCAAGGCCACCTTCTTCGTGGTAGGCCACAATGAGGAGTACTTCCCCCTGATAGCCGAGGCTTTCAAACGGGGTCATACCATAGGCATGCACACCTATTCCCACGACTACGCCGAGGTGTATTCCTCCCCGGAGGCCTATTTCGCCGATCTCGACGCCATAAGCGCGGTGGTCCAGGAGCAGATCGGCTTCGTACCGTGCTTCATCCGCTTCCCGGGCGGCTCTTCCAACGATGTGTCGGCCGACTACTGCCCCGGCATCATGACGCAGCTGGCCGACGAGGTGCAGCAGCGCGGGTTCCAGTATTGGGACTGGAACCTGTCGGTGGGCGATGGCTCCGAGCACACCGCCGAGGAGATACTGGGTTACGGCACCGAGCCGGTCTACGGCTCGGATGACCCGGCGGCCACCGAGAACATCGTGCTGCTGTGCCACGATTCGGCCACCAAGGGCACCACGGTAGAGGCGCTGCCGGGCATCATCGAGCACTACCAGCAGCTGGGCTACAGCTTCGAGGCCCTCACCCGCGACAGCTGGGTATGCCACCACGAGATCCTGAACTGACGGCTGCGGCCGGCAGGGGATGCGGGTAAGGAAAGAGGCCGGGGCAGATGCTCCGGCCTCGTCGTTTATGGTGGACGCTACAGGATTTGAACCTGTGACCCCCGCCGTGTGAAGGCGATGCTCTCCCGCTGAGCCAAGCGTCCGAA
>CANOBU010000071.1 GCA_947564425.1 uncultured Eggerthellaceae bacterium | reverse complement strand
GGAGCGGATAGAGAGGTACCTGTGATGGGACTTACACAGACTTCTTGACAAACCCGCAGTTCGGGAGACAATCATCGCCACTCCGCTGGCCAAATACACATTCCGGCCCTTTTCCTGCCACAAATCCCTGGAAACCGATTGGGAGGCGGCGGTGCAGCACATACCGCCGGGCACATCCAGGCTGCCGGTGATGGTCCACAGGGACGCGATAGCCTGGGTGCCGAGGCGGTTCTCCCCACATGTAATATGTGCAGGGAAATCAGTACGCCGTGATGAACCGACTACTGGTATCAGTAGATTGGCATGAGGCCGCCACCGGGCCTTTCTCCTAAACGGAAGCCCCCGGGCAGAAAATCGCAGAACCACACCTCCCCCGCCTCTGCGGTGCCTTAGAATCGGGGCATGGACGGTTCTGTCACCCATAACGGCGGTACCGCCGCCCCCACCCCCGGACCGGCAGCGGCCCCGGGGAAGGTCGTTCCCTCCGCCGCTGGCGCCTCCATCGCCTTCCCCGCCTTCGATACCGGCTGCACCATCACGGCCTACGGCGAACCGGCAGCCATGCAGGAAGCCCTGCAGGCGGCCCGGGATGCCTGCCGCGAATTCGAAGGGCTCTTCTCGCGCACGCTCCCCACCTCCGACATCGGGCGCCTGAACGCTGCCGCAGGCGTGGCTGTCGAGATGGATCCGCGCACCTTCGGGCTGCTGCAAGCAGCCTGCGGCTACTGCGCCGCCAGCGAGGGTGCCTTCGACATAACCGTGGGGGCCCTCAGCGACCTGTGGGATTTCAAGGAGGGCCGCATCCCCTCCTCCGAGGTGCGGACCCAGGCGGCGGCCCATGTGGGCTGGCAGAGGTTGGAGCTGCAGCGCGATGACGCAGGCCGTTGCCTCGCCCGCCTGGCCGACGGGGATGCCCGCGTCGACCTGGGCGGCATAGCCAAGGGCTGGATCGCCGACGAACTAGGAGAAGCCTTGCTGCAGGCTGGAGCGACGGGAGCGGTGCTCAACCTGGGGGGCAATGTGCTGGTACGGGGCTCCAAACCCGACGGCTCCCCCTGGCGCATCGGCATCCGCAACCCGCTGGTGCAGGGGTCGCGTGCAAGCCGGTACTCCGTTAGGCTGCGAAGCGGGAGCGTTGTGACCAGCGGCATCTACGAGCGCTCGTTCATGGGGGACGGCGTGTGCTACCACCATATCCTGGATCCGAAGACGGGCATGCCCGTTCCCTGCGAGGCGGTTTCGGCCAGCGTCGTGGCAGAGCGATCCATCGATGCCGAGGGCTATTCCACAACGCTGCTCGCTCTGGGCCCGAAGCGCGCCCGCGGGTTCCTTCGACGCCACCCGGAGATCATACAGGCCGTCTTCATCCTTCAGGATGGCATCGTGCTGCCTACCACGAAGTAGAACACCGACTGCCAGCCGAAGGCCTGGGCCAAAGCGGGCGCCAGGCTGAAGTCGATGGTGATGGACATTGCACCAGGCCCCAGAACCAGGCCGTGGGTCTTATCAGGGAACGTCAGTTTCAGAATGCAATCCCGAAAGCGGATACCATGAACCCCCAGAACACCCCTATGGCATACAGCCCGACGATGATGGCGAGGTTCTGGGTCCAGGGACGGTTGGCGCGCACCAGCACCAGCAAGCCCACGCCGGCAGAGACCAGCAGCCCCGCGAACATGGCGCCGGCCCCCAGCACCCCCTTGATGTAGAGGTCGGCGATGACCACGCTGGCAGCGCAGTTGGGTATGAGGCCCACCAGCCCCGAGGCGAAGATGGACAGCACCGGGTTCGATTGCAGGAAATCGCCCAAGGCATCCTCGCCCACCGCCTCGATGGCGATGTCCAGGGCAAGCGTGATCAGGAAGATGAAAACCATCACCTGCAGGGTGTGCTTCAGGGCGCTCAGCACGATGCCCTTCCATCCCCCATCGTGGGAATGGTCGTGGCCATGGTGCTGATGGGTACAGCCGGCCCCGCAGTCATCGTAATGGCCGTAGACGGCCGCGGGATCCTCGCGGCAGGTGCTGCATTCCTCGGCGCAACCGCAGCGGTCCTGCTCGCACAGCTCGTGGATCCGCAGCTCCTGCCGGTCGCGGCGGGCCAGACGCACCACGGCATCCACGATGAAGCCCATCACCATGCCCACCAGCACCTTGGCCCCCAATATGGATGCTATGGTGGGCAGCGACACCGCCTCGGCCAGGAAGATGGGCAGCATCTCGTCGGAGGTCGACAGGAACACCGCGAACAAGGTGCCCAAGGTGATAACGCGGCCCGCATACAGCGTGGCCGATACGGCCGAGAAGCCGCATTGGGGCACCACGCCCAGGAAGGCCCCTATGAACGGCCCGGCGGCCCCGGCATGCTTGATGGCCTCCTGGGTCTTCGCGCCGGTGCGGTGCTCCAGCCACTCCATAACCAGATAGGTGACGAACAGAAACGGCACCAGATACAGCGTATCGCCGATGGAGTGCTCCAGGCCATGGCCCAGGATATGCATGATCTCAGATTCCATGATGAACCATTCTAGCCGAACGGCGCCGTGGTCTGCGGCATCGGCAATCCGTTTCCCAACCGATACCCCGGCGGCGCCCTGCTAGCGGCGGCGTCCCTCTTTGCGGGACTCCTTGGGCTGGCCGAAGAGGACTCCGGGATGCCGGCTGCCGAAGCCGGAGCGGCCCGGCTCGGCCTCCCAGGCAGACCCTATGGGTTCGATCTTCAGCGGCTCCTGTGCCTCCTGCGCGGGGGTGGCAGGAGACTGCTGCAAAGGCGCCCCCGGGCTATCGGCCGCAGTCGGCATCGCGGGCTGCGGGCAGTAATCGGGCCTGATAGGCTCGATGGGAACCGCGATGGATGGCGCAGCAGCCTGCGGGACATCGGCAGCTTGCTGCGGGTTCGCATCGGCCTGCACGGGCTCGAAGGCCGTTCGGGGTGCCGGGGCGGATGACTCGGGGGCAGCCGGCGGCTCTTCGGTCCGGACAACCGCCGCAAGGGCCGGTGCGGAAGCGGCCGCCGGAACCTTCTGCGGAGGTTCTGCGGGGGCAGCCTCGGGGGCCGCAGGAGCGGCCTGCGGGCGCGATATATGGCGGCCCCCCTGGCCCGGCCGGCCGATCAGCGCCAGCAACGAGCCCAGCATAAGCAGGATGACCGCCGCCCACAGCAGATCGACCATGGGATACAGGGCGGCCTCCACGCTGTAGGAGCCGTCTCCCTCGATGCCGCGGTAGGCGATCCGCAGCTGGCCGCCCGGCACCCCCAGGGTGACGGGCACCACCTTGCGCACCTGATCGGGGGCGATGACCTGCACCGTGGGGGCCGCGCTGCCGACCTGCTGGCCCAAGCCGCCTTCGGCTGCAGCCTCGTCCCGGTATACATCGAGGTTCAGGATATAGGTGACGCGGCTGCCGTCGGCCGAGGGTTCCACGGAAGTGCCGTCGTAAACCAGGCTGTAGCCGCCCACGCGCAGCACCTCCCCCGGCCAGCCGCCGGCGGAATCGTAGGCCACGCTGCCCGATGCCTCGGCGGCATAGCAGGCCGAGCCCACGGCCCCCGCCAGCAGCAATGCCAGCGAGCCGTGGCACAGGGCCCCGCCGATGGAGGCCAACCGACCGCGCAGCGGCTCCCCCTTCCGGCGGAATGCGGCCACCAGGGCGAGCACGGCGCTGAACACCAGCAGGGCGGCCACTGCGAATGCCGCCAGGGTAAGGCCGTTGTAGTAGGCAGGGGACCCTTGGGCCGCCAGCCGCCGGGCGCCGATGCCCCCCGCGGCCATGATGCCGTCGTAAGCGGGAAGCAGCAGGGTCAGGAAGCAGAATACCAGCAGGCCCAGCACCGCCAGGGCGGCTACAGCCGCCACGATGACCGCCGGAACAACGGAGCGGCCCCCCTTCAAGTCCAGGCTGAGGAAGGGACACACGGCCATGAGCAGGCAGTATGCCACAGCCGCCGGCCGCAGCACCGCCCCATAATCGGTCGGCGAGAACCCCTGGCCGCCGAAGGGGACCGCCTCGGGCAGCAGGGGCGCGAACATCATGAACACCAGAACGGCCACCAGGGCAACCATCAGCACATCGCCCAGGCTGTAAGCGATCTTGCGGGCCACGGGCTTGGCCACGGCACCCTTGCGCGCAGGAACCGGCGCAAAGGTCTTCCAGCGCACTGCGATGCCCGCTATGCCGGCCAAGAGCGCCACGATGGCCAGATCGCCGCAGACCACAGCCGAGGGCCCATGGCCATCGAAGCTATGGACCGACGCGAACAGCCCGCTGCGGGCAGCGAAACCGCCCAGCATGACGCAAGCGAACACCAGGCAGGCCAAGAAGATGCTCCAGCGCTTGAACTGGCCATAGCCGCGATACATCGACAGGGAATGTATGAGCGCCACCCCCGCCAGCCAGGGAAGCAGCCCGGCGGTCTGCACCGGATCCCAGCCCCAGTAGCCGCCCCAGCCGTACATGCCGAAGGCCCACAGGGCGCCCGACCCTATGCTGAGTCCCAGGAGCACCCAGGATGCCACAGCGAAGGGGGTGCAGCGGCGCACCCACAGCCCTTCCGCATCATTGGCCGCCAGCGCCCCCATGGCATAGGCGAAGACCACGGCGAAACCGGCGGCGGATAGAAGCTGCAACGGGGGATGGACCATCATAGCCCAATGCTCGAGCAGGGGGTTCATGGAACCCATCGTCACCACACCGAGGACGCTGGCCGCCGCAAGATCCTGGCCGGCGGTCGAGGCGAAGGGCATGGCGCCGGGCATCAGCAGCACGGCGGCGAAGCACGACAGCACCGCAGCCAGAACCGCCAAAGCGCCGTTATCGACAGGTTGGGAGCGCCGCCAGGTGCCCAAGGCGGGAATCGCACCCAGAAGGGCCATGAGCCATGCCCAGCACAACAGGCTCCCCTCCCGGCCTGCCCACAAGCCCGCAAGGGCCATGAACCCGGGCAGCCCCGCCGAAGCGGCGGGCCGGTTGGCAACTACATAGGCAAGGGAACCATCGCCGCTGAGGAAGCATTGACCCAAGACGCAAACGCACACCGTGAAAGCCAAGGCCCCCGCTATCAGGCAGACACGCCCCAACGATGCCATCAACCGGGCACGGGACGGGTTCTTGCGCGCCAGGATATGGCCTGCGGCGAAGCAGGCGAGCGAGCCCAGGCACCCGACCAGGGCCGCCAGCAGACCATATAGACCGATCAGCGCCATGGGCCAACCTTTCTCTAAGCACCTTCGCCCTCATCGCGCACCGACCCCGCTACGACAAAAGAACCGCGACGGGAAGGCCGCGGTTCCATCGCCTGCGAAACAGGACAGCGCTGCAGGAGCATCCGGGCCCTAGCCGAAGAAGATCCCGATCTCGCGGGCCGCCGACTCCGGCGAATCGCTGCCGTGGATCACGTTCTCGTCCATGATAAGGCCGAAATCGCCGCGGATGGTGCCCGGGGCGGCATCGGCCGGATTCGTGGCGCCCATCAGCGTGCGCACCTTGGACACGGCGCCCTCGCCCGATACCACCATCTTCACCACGGGGCCCGAGGTGATGTAGGTAATCAGGCCCTCGTAGAACGGCTTGCCCTCGTGCTCGGCATAGTTGGCCTTCGCCTGCTCCGGCGTGACCATCTCCAGCTTCATCTGCTCGATGGCAAGGCCCGCCCGCTCGAAGCGGTTCACTATCTCGCCGATATGGCCGTTGCGCACCCCATCGGGCTTGATCATCGTATAGGTCTTCTCTTGCGCCATGCTTGCTTTCCTTTCTCTGCAATCAACCGCCAAGCGGTCAGTTCTGACTCGCGAAATACAGGCTCACGTTGGATACCTTCCACCCTATCATGTCGCGCACCAGCGAAACCTCGTAGGTTATCTCGCCGCCCTGGGGGGTGGTAAGGGTGACGTACGCCGTCGACGAGCTCATGGATTTGCTCACGCCATCCACCGCCACCTTCGAGTTGGCGGGGATCAGGGCCGCGAAATCGGCGATATCCTCCTGGGTGACGCTGCTCGCGTAATTCGACGAGCTCTCGGGGTCGGCGAACAGCTGCTCCACCGTGGCCTCCTGGGTGGGGAACCCGAAGCCCTGGGTGAACAGCACCAGGCCGCCGCCCAGCAGCACCAGCACCAGCAGCACTATCACCAGCAGCACCTTCAAGCCCACGCTCTTACGCTTGCGCTCCAGCTTCACCACGCCGCGCGACCACTGCTCCAGCTCGTCATCGCTGGCATTGAAGAAGCGGTCGCCGCTGTCCGCGCCCCCCTGGGGATCGAACTGGTCGGCGAAGTAGTAGTCCTCGGACACCTCGTCCGATACCACGTAGGGATCCTGGTCGGCGATGACCGAGCCATCCAGCGCTATATCCAGGCCCGAGGTGTCGGCCAGATTCGGCGAGGCATGGCTGCCGTCGACATTGCCTTGGGACACGGCTGCGATGGCCCGCTGGTAATCCACGCTGGCCGAATCGGACAGGTAGTAGGTCTTGTCGGCCAGGGCCCGCTCGAAGGAGTTCACCGCCTCCTGCATCTGCCCCGAGGCAGCATAGGCCTGCCCCAGGCTGGCGTACATCTTGTTGCGCGTCTCCTGGCTCATGTCGAACTGCAGGGCGCTCTCGTAGGAAGCGACCGCATCGGCGGGGCGGTTCAGCGCCATGAAGCATACGCCCAGGTTCAGCAGGGCCTTCGTGGGATCGGGGTTGGCCTCGTCCAGGGCGGCCTCGCGGAAAGCCACGCCGGCCTCGGCCGACTTGCCCTGCTTCAGCAGGGCATTGCCCATGCCGGTATAGGCCTTATAGGGCGTGGGATAGGCCGGATCCGACACGGCTATCTCGAAATGCTTGACCGAGCTCGGCCAATCCCGCAGAGCCGCATAGGCCATGCCCAGATTGCAGTTCACAGCCCCCACCGCATCGTAGGCGCCATCGGCCGCTGCGCTCGTATAGGCCTCGATGGCCTCGTAATAGCTCTTCAGCTTCGTCAGGCAGTTGCCTATCTGGTGGTACACCAACCCCACCTCGCCCGGCTGGGGCGGATAAGAGGGGTCCTGCAGGCAGCGGGCATACAGATCGAGCGCCCTGTTGTAATCGAGGGCGATGGCTGCGACCTTCGCCTGCTGGAATAACTCGTTATTCATGGACGGCCTTCTTCGGTTTCCTTCTCTTCCGGCGATACCCGGCGCCTACTGGGCCTGGTTCTCGATGGTGATGGAATTGATCACATCGCCTGCCCGCAGGTTATGGATGACATCGAGCCCCTCGATGGTGTCGCCGAACACAGTATAGTCCGTGTCCAGGAACGGCTGGGGGCCCAGGCAGAAGTAGAACTGGGAACCGGCGGAATCCGGGGCCGAGGAGCGGGCCATGGCCAAGGTGCCGTCGTTATGCTCGTTGTGGGGGTTGGTGCGCCATTCGCCCTGGATCTGATGCCCCGGGCCGCCGGTACCCGGCTGGCCGTTGGGGCCGCGCAGGCCCTGGGCCACCTCTTCGGGCGTCATATCGCGGGTGTTGGGGCAGCCGCCCTGGATGACGAAGCCCGGCACATAGCGGTGGAACTTCAGGCCATCGTAGAAGCCGTCATTGGCCAGCTCCACGAAGTTGCCCACATGGATGGGGGCATCCTTACCCGCCAGCTGCACGCGGATGGTTCCCTTGCTGGTGTCGACCACGGCGATCTCCTCGCCGGTCGGTTTGTATGCAGGTGTGTACAGATCAGCCACGGCACTCTCCTTCTGACTTGCATAACGAATACATATACATTCGAAATTCTATCAGTGAACCCCGGGCAGCTGGGGCAGAACTCCCAATATTCATGGCAGAAAGCCATAAAGGGCTAGCAGGGACGGGTCGGGCGCACCCGCTTGCGGGCTGGGAGCCGGGGCCGGGGATGCCCAGTCGCTCAAACAGTCCTCGCCTGCGGCTGCGGAACTCGCTTTG
>CANOBU010000070.1 GCA_947564425.1 uncultured Eggerthellaceae bacterium | reverse complement strand
GGCGGCGGCCCTGCTGCAGGCGGAATGCCCGAGCGGCGCCGGCATGGAAGCCCTGGCAACCAAGCTGGGCTACACCGACCGCCACCTGCGCCGCGCCTTCCAGGGGGAGTTCGGCGTGACGCCCTTGCAATACCTGCAGACCTGCCGCCTGCTGCTGGCGAAATCGCTGCTGACCGACACGTCGCTGCCCGTGGCGCAAGTGGCGGAAGCGGCAGGGTTCGGCAGCGTGAGGCGTTTCAACGACACCTTCAAGAAGCACTACCGCCTGCGCCCCTCCGACCTGCGCAAGCGCAAGCGGGCAACCCGGGGCACGGCCGAGGGCATCACACTGCACCTGGGTTATCGGCCGCCCTACCGCTTCGACCTGCTGCTTAGCTTCTTCGCATCGCGGGCCATAGAAGGCGTGGAGAACGTGCAGGACGGCGCCTATCTGCGCACAGTGCGGCTGCCCTTGCCCGATGGCGGCGTGGCCGCAGGATGGGTGCGCGTTGCCGACGATCCGAAGCGCCATGCCCTGGCTGTGACCCTGTCCGAGAGCCTACTGCCCTGCACGGCCGCTGTGGCAGCCCGGGTGCGCCGGCAATGGGACACCGATTGCGACCCCCTGGCGGTGCAGGAGGGTATCGCCTCGTTGGACGACGCCGTGCCCGGTGCGGCGGTGGCGGGCACGCGCCTGCCGGGCTGCTTCGAGCCCTTCGAGACCGCCTGCCGCGCGGTGCTGGGCCAGCAGGTGTCGGTGGCAGCGGCCAACCGCTTCGCCGCCCGCATAGCCCAGGGCTTCGGAGCACCGATCGACACCGGCGTGGAAGGGCTGGAGCGGGCCTTCCCGACGCCAGGCGAGGTGCTGGCGCTCGATGATATCGAGGGCGCCTTCGGCCCTTGCGGCGTCATACGGTCGCGTTCGCGCACCATCGCCGAGCTGGCGCGGCTGACGCAGGAGGGACTGCTGGATTTCGGCCCCGGCGCGCTGATCGACGAGCAGTTCGAGCAGCTGCTGGCCGTGAAGGGCATAGGCCCCTGGTCGGCCGGCTATATCGCCATGCGCACCCTGGGCTTCACCGATGCCTTCCTGGAAACCGATGCCGGCATAGCCCATGCGCTGCCAAAGCTGTCCCCCAAAGAGCGCCTGGCCCTAGCCGAGCAATGGCGCCCCTGGCGCAGCTACGCCAACATATGCCTGTGGAATTCGCTGGGGGCCGGCACGGAAGACGACTGCGACTGAGAGGAGCCGCGATGTACTACAGTACCGAATACGATTCGCCTGTGGGAACCCTGACGCTGGCCAGCGATGGCAGCGCCATCTGCGGCCTGTGGCTGGAGGGCCAGAAATACCATGGCGGCACCATTCCCGAAGCCATGGTGCCCAACGATGGTGCGGCGGCCTTCGACACCATGCGCACCTGGCTCGACGATTACTTCGCCGGGAAGAAGCCGCCCATCGGGGATGTGCCGCTGGCGCCTATCGGCAGCGAGTTCCAGCGCCTGGTATGGCAGCTGCTGACGGAGATTCCCTATGGCGAGACCACCACCTACGGCCGGCTGGCCCAGCAGGTGAAGGAGCGCCGGAGCGGCAAGGGCACAGCGGCCCTGGCCGTGGGCGGGGCCGTGGGGCACAACCCCGTGAGCATCATCATCCCCTGCCACCGCGTAGTAGGCGCCGACGGCAGCCTGACCGGCTACGCCGGCGGCCTTGCGCGCAAACTGCAGCTGCTCCAGCACGAGGGTGTCGACACCACCCGCCTATACACCCCCACCCGCGGCACCGCTTTATAACCGCAGCCGAAGGCAAGGGCGGTCTAGCCAACCGGGCGCGCACCGCAAGCCCCGGCAATGCAGGCCCTGGCTTCCGGGGGCGCCCACAAAGCGAGTTCCGCAGCCGAAGGCGAGGACTGTCTGAGCGACTGGGCACCCCCGGAAGCCAGGGCCGGACAGGCCGAGCACCCCTACCCGATGGCCCCGCTGCGCACCTTGTCGCGCAGGATCCAGCTGACCAGGATGTACACCACCATGGACGCCGGCGCCACAATCAGGAACGGTATCTGCACGATGTGCGTAGCATATAGCACGCTGGCAACGATGCCCACCACCAGCAGCGTGCCCACGCCGCGCCAGTTCACGGACGTCTCGGCTGCATCGACATCGATGCCCTGCCGCCCTATGCCCATCTTGCCGCGCACGATATAGTAGTCGGTTATCAGCAGGATGCACCAGGAGCTCGTCATGATGGAGCCATAGCTCATGAACGCATTCACCTGGTCCAGGATGTTGCCGAAGATGAACACCAGCCCGATCAGGTTGGCGATGATAACCGCCACCGGCCAGGCTATCTTCTTCCCGAACAGCGAGTTGGCCAGGTTCGACACCGCATTGGCGCCGCCGATGGAATTGGAGGTTTCCACCTTCATCTGCGACAGGCAGATGATGGCCAGCCCGATGCCGCCCGAAGCCAGCACCAGCGACACACCGGGATTGGTCACCGCCGCATTGGCCGCCAGCGTGGCGTCCATGCCCTGGGCGCTGAAATAGGCGAAGGACTTGTCGAAGCCGTAATATACGATGAGCGCACCGAAGATATAGGTGACGATGGCGAAGATGCTGCCCGTCAGCGATATGGGCACCATGTCGCGCTCCTTGCGGGCGAAGCGCGTGAAGTCGGCCGCGAACAGGGCCAAAAGCCCGCTGGTCATGATGGCGTAGTTGACGGAATAGGCGAAGCCCTCGAGCGGCTCCACGCCGGGGATCATGATGCCATGGGTGGCCGCATCCATCAGCTGGCCGTCGGCGGCGATCAGATACACCACGTATCCCATGACGCAGAACAGCGCCACCACGAACACGGCGTTCATGCGGGCGATCACCTTGGTGCCGAAAAGCGCCATGAGCACCCACACAGCGGATATGCCCAGGAACAACCCCCAGCGGACGAGCTCGCCCTCCCAGCCGAAAGCGAACAGGATGGCGTTGCCCAGCTGCACGGTGCCCACAGCCAGCACGCCCACCAGCACGAATATCCAAATAAGGGATCCTACGGCGGATCCCTTCTTCCCGAAAATATAGTAGCGCGATACCACGTTGTTGGGCAGCCCCTCGCGGAAGCATATCTTGCCCACGAAATATGTGAGCACGAACGAGAGCGCGAACGTGATGGCCACGGTGACCCCGCCCAGCTGGCAGCCGGCATAGAATGCGACGATGCCGCCGCCCATCAGCTTGGACAGGCTGGACACCACGCCCGACAGGATGGCCGCGATGTCCGGCCACGCAAGGCGCGCCGACTCGGGGACGCGCTCGAACAGGGACACCTGGCTGGTTGCCGACGCCTTGGCCGGAGCGCGGCCCTGGGCCGGCGCGGCAACCTCGGCGGTCGTCTTGGCCTTGGGCCCCTCTGGTTTATCTGCCATGGAAGATACCTCCGTCTCATAGAGCAACGCCCCCGGCGAATCCGCAGAGTATGGAGGGAAACGGATAACCGGGGGCTGGAAGGGAACTGCATCGCGGGGTATATCCGGCGGGAACCGGGGCTCGGGCGCCGGGAACACCCTGAAACCGCCGCCTACGGCCGGCAAGGGAAAGCCGCGGCCGGAAGGCAGCGCAACCCGCCGGCCTCGAAGGGCGCGGCGGGTGCAACCGGTCTTACACGATGCCCAGGTTGGCCATGATGATCATGACGATGAGGGCGCACAGGCCCGCCCCGATGGAGATGGCGGCGATGTGCTTGTAGGAGTTCTTGTGGGTCAGGCCCATGGCAGCCAGCATGCCGAACATGGCGCCGGAGTTCGGCAGCGCGCCGCCGATGGTGGCCGAGGTGGCGATGATCTTCGCCAGAGCGGCCGGGTCCACACCGGTGGCCAGGTAGGGCTGCAGGAAGTTCTGGGCGATGATGCCCACGGCACCCGAGCCGGAACCCATGATGCCGCCCAGGGCCGCAGCCATGGTGGCGGCGGACACATAGGTGCCGCCCGGCATGTAGAAGATGGCCTCGTAGATCACAGTGAAGCCGGTGGAAGCGGCGGCAACGGTGCCCACGCCCACGGCAGCGGAGGTGAACACCGCAGGCCCCATGCCGGCGACAGCGCCCTTGCCCAGCGCGTCGCGCATGCTGGGAACGTACTTGAAGAAGCACACGATGGAGGCGATGATGCCCACGACCATGCCGATGTACACGACGTTTTTCATGCCGGTGGCGGACAAGCCGATGATGGTGGCGATCAGCAGGATCAGCGGCAGCAGCGACAGGAACAGGTTGGGGATATTGGTATCCGCCTCCACTTCCTTATCGTCGGCGTCGGCCACGAAGTGCTCGCCCTTGGCCTCAGCCCGCTTCAGCGCGAACTTGATGTACAGGCAGCTGACCACGATGGCGATGATGGAGCCCACGATGCCCATGATGGGGGCGGCCGTCAGCGACACGCCGCAGCCGTTGGCAGCATTGATCCAGGCCACGGCCGGCACGCCGGGAATCATGGCCATGGTGAACGAGCAGGCGCCCAGCGACCACGCAGCGCAGAACAGATGCCACGGTATGTTGCACTCGCGGAACATCGGGCGCGCCAGCGGGATCAGGGCGAACATGGCCACGAACATCGAGATGCCCGCATAGGTGAGCAGCGCACCCACAGCCGAGATGCCCAACAGCACGAAGTACGGGCTCTTGGTGCCCACCTTGTTCATGACCGCCTGGGCGATGGCCTTAGCGGCACCCGATTTATCCATGAACTCGCCCATGATGGCGCCGCCCATGAATATCAGCAGGTTGCCGCGTATGAACCCGGCCAGGCCCGTGACATACGAGCTCTCGGTGCCCACCATGGAGTTCATGACGTCCATGCCATTGGTCAGCGCGATGACGATCGCCGTGATGATGGACGTGATCAGCACGTTCCATCCCTTCATGGCTGCAACGACGAAGAACACGAGTCCCACGACGATGCCGATTACCCCTATCCATTCCATTGTTCGATCCTCCTCCTTTGTCTCTATGAATCCCTGTACATCCCTTGTTTTCTCTGGCATCCCGCCTCAGCGACCATCCTCGGTTCGGTCGTGGAGGCGAAACGCCAGCGAAAGCCTAACTAGATGGGCCGTAGCCCCCGGCACCGGTTCCACCCCTAGGGTTTCCCCGGTGCCCCGGATTGCCCCGCCTTTGCACCAAGCCGCCTTCGTGCGGCGCAGTGTGCAAAACAAGGGGCAAGGCGGGGTGCCGGGGGAAGCCTAAGCCATATCGTTGCGCGTGGCGCGCATAAGCTCCGCATTGTTCGCGTGCTTCATGACCAGCTTGTCACGGCAGATCGTTCCCTCGTCGAACGTGGTCAGGTCCTCTTCGCTTTCGAACATGGTCCCCAGGTCCCCACGTTGCTGATTCAGCTTTATGGCCTCATCCACGTTATAGGGGATCAACTGGTTCTTCTCACGCGGGTTCCAAACGAGGAACGCCGGCTTGGTGGCAGCGGGATCGGGCATGCCTTCGCAATAGCGGACGTCGCCGTATTTCTCGATCAGCTGGTCCAGAGGGCCGAAATCGAAAGCACGCAGCGGGCAGCTGAGGGTGCATATCGGCTGCATGCCTTCGGCCAGGCGGTCGACGCACATGGTGCACTTGCTCATCTTGGTGCCTGCCGCGTCCGAGGCGAACTTGGGAGACCCATAGGGGCATGCATCGTAGCACTTGCGACAACCCTGGCATTTATCCTGGTCAACCAGGACCGCGCCGAATTCGTCTTCTTTATAGATGGCGCCGTTCGGGCAGGCTTTCATGCACACCGGATCCTCGCAATGCGCACAGGGGAATGCCAGCGCATGGAGGCGGATGTTCGGGAACGTGCCGTTCTCCCATTCATAGACCGTCATCCACTTCTCGGCACCGGGATCGATGTCGTTCCAGTCCTTGCAAGCGATGCTGCATGCCGAGCAGGCATAGCAGCGGTTCATATCGAAAAGAAATCCGTACTGAGTCATGTCTCTCCTCCTCTCGTCTTCCTTAGGCGTTCTCTGCCGGAGTCGTGGGATTTTGGCCGATCTCGGCCTCCTGGGCTTGGGCTGTGCGCTCGGCAACGGCAACGGCGGCGTCGTGTGCGCCGTCTTTCTGCGCAAGCGCCTCGCGGGTGTTGATGGCTATGCTCGCACCGCGGGCGCCGCCACGTTGGGCCTCGGAACCGAAGCCCTCGGCATCGCCGTCGGCTACTTTCTCCACGTTGCAAAGACCCGCGATAATAAGGGCGCCCAGGATATGGGGCAGATGTGCATCATCCAGAAGGATGTTGGGTGCGCCGCGCATATCCTGCCCGAAGTTATTCATCTCGGCTTCTTCGCCATTCGTCTGGAACCAGCCGCCATGGAAGATAGCCGTGGTGCCAGGCATGCAGCGGTTGGTCACATAGGCCGGAAGCATCGCCTCGCCGCGATCGGAATACACACGGCATAAGTCGCCGTCCTTGATACCGCGCGCCTGGGCATCCACGCCGGAGATCCATACGCCATGGCGGTAGACGTCTTCGCGCATGAACGGGTTGTTGTCGTGTGCGGAATGCTGGCGATAGATCGACACTGGAGTAACCAGCGACAACGGGTAATCCTTCGTCTTGGGGTTGTAGAAGCCATCGTTGGAGGCGCTTCCGATATCGCCTTCCAGATAGCTGGGGCTCCACACCGGCATAGGCTCGAACTCGCCGCGCCAACGCGTCTCGGTCATATCGTGGTCCCTTACGAAGTAGGAGTAAGGCTCCACTTTGCCCGTGGGGGTATTGAAGGGGCTCTCGCCGGCCTCGATTATGTTCCTGAACGGATAGAACGGCTTGTCGATCTCGGTACGCACAACCGGATGCTCATGGAATTCTTCCCAGGTGGGCTTCTTGTCGTAGTTCAAGTAGGCCATGATGGTCTCGTTGTTAGCCCACTCCTCGAAGGCCTCTTTGTAGACCTTCTCCTGCTCGTCTACCCAGTCTTCCCACGCCACATCTTTCATGCGGGGGTTGTAGCCTTCCACCACGTCGTCGCCCAGGCGCTTGGCGATCTGCGTCCACACCCATTCCTTCGAGCGGACATCGCCGGGGAAATCGGCTCCGCGAGCGCAGAACGTGAAGTAGTTACGCATGCCGTTGGGGCCGGAGACGAAGCGCTGGTGGCCGTACATGAACTCGTCCATGCCCTCCAGCTGCCACACGGGCGCAGGAAGGATGATGTCGCAGAGCTCGGCGGTGGGCTGGTTCATGTGCCACTGGAAGCCCCAGTTGAACTCGGTGTCGGCCATGCCCTGGAAGCGTTTGTTCACGTTCGAGTGGTTGTTGCCGTAGTTGTTCTCGAAGATGATCATTTGGATATTAGGAAGCGGGCTGTCGTTGGTGGGCGAGCCGATCAGGTGACGGAACTCGCTTTCAGAGATGCGCCCTTCCCAGTAGTCTTTCTGAGAAGCCAGGATCTCGGTAAGGCAG
This sequence comes from uncultured Eggerthellaceae bacterium, assembly GCA_947564425.1. Lineage (GTDB taxonomy): Bacteria > Actinomycetota > Coriobacteriia > Coriobacteriales > Eggerthellaceae > UBA9715. Next base: position 547 of record CANOBU010000070.1, on the reverse strand, counting down.
TTGTTGTTGAACAGCACCGGAACCTTATAGTCGCCCGGATCGCGCTTCCAGTCGGCACGCGGTGCCGGCACGCGGCCCGGAGTGGGCAGGCACGCACCGGACTCGCAGCCGCCGGCGCAGGCGATGTTTCCCGTGATTGCCTGAAGCAGCATGGCAGCTGCTGCGCTGTAGTCGCCCAAATGCCGCTTCGCACAAGAATAGAAATACTGCAGGTGGGTCGGCTTGGTGGTGCCATAGAGGCGAGCGAACTCACGGATGGTCTCAGCAGGAACGGCTGTAATGGGGGCAGCCCACTCCGGCGTCTTCTTAATGCCGTCGTCGCCTTCGCCCATGACATAGGCGCGCCATATCTCCAGACCAGGCTTATCGACCCACGTGTCGATGAATTCATGATCGATCAGGTCCTCCTCGAAGAGCACCTGGGCCACAGCCAGCATCATGGCCAGATCGGTGCCGGGGCGGATGGGGATCCACTGGTCGGCCAAGATCTCTGCCGACTGGGTGTAGCGCGGGTCGATGACGATGGTCTTGCAGCCGAACTCGTGGG
>CANOBU010000069.1 GCA_947564425.1 uncultured Eggerthellaceae bacterium | reverse complement strand
CTATTACCAAGTTCGTGCTAACAAGCGAAGGCTATATGTCCCAGATTAAGTATTGGGGTAGATCGGTATGGAATCCGACCGGTGGTAAATATACCGGGCGCTGGGTTTCCGCCGATGCCGTCAATAAGGGGCCGCTGACCATGGCACAGCTCATGGAGGGCTGGGATCCGGCAACTATGTCCGGCACCTGGGTGGCCGAAGAGACTTCGGTCATCAGCCTGTCCCAGGCGACCGTCTCAGTGGCGGGTGCGACCTATACCGGGTCGGCCCTTACGCCTGCCGTCACGGTGCGCTGCGGGGGAGCGGTCCTCAAGCCCGGCACCGACTACACGGTCGCCTACAGGAACAACGTGAACGCCGGCACGGGGACGGTCACCATCACCGGCAAGGGCGGCTATGCGGGCACCAAGGTTGCGACGTTCTCCATCGCGCCGGCCGGTCTGTCCAAGGCCAAGCTGACGGGGCTCGTTTCCAAGGCCTATACCGGCAGGGCCCTCAAGCAGGTGCCTGCGGTGAAGCTGGGGTCCCTTGCGCTGAAGAACGGCCGCGATTTCAGCGTCTCCTACAAGAACAACAAGAAGGTGGGCACCGCCACCGTCACCGTGACCGGCAAGGGCAACTACGCCGGCTCCAAATCCGCCAAGTTCAAGATCGTGAAGAACAAGCAGCCCATGACGGTGAAGGCCGCCAAGAAGACCGTGACGGTGAAGGCCAAGACGCTGAAGAAGAAAGCCGTGGTCCTGGCCAGGCCCGTGACCGTCAAGAAGGCCAAGGGCGCCGTCACCTATGCGAACGCCTCCACGGCGAAGGCGGCCAAGGCATTCAAGGTGAACGCGAAGAGCGGCAAGGTCACCGTCCCCAAGGGCACGAAGAAGGGCACCTACGCCCTGAAGCTCAAGGTGGCCGCCAAGGGCTCCGGCAGCTACGCCTACGGCGAGAAGACCGTGACGGTGAAGGTGCAGGTCCGGTAGCACGCCGGGGACGGGGCACAGTTAATGTTTCTTGAAGGGAGGGGGCGGCTGGAACCTGGCCCCCTTCCCATCGATCAGCGATGGCCGCCGAGGCGGCGACGGAGCGTTGCGCAGGAAGGAATAAGCGTCTTATATGGGAAGTGCTCGCTTCTCTAGCATCAACTCCGAAATCTCCGTACATGTGCGGAGATTTCGGAGTTGCAGCAGGGGGTCAGGTCTCAGGCGGTCCCGATCATCCTGATGATTTTCCCCTCTTTTACAGGGTTCGGGCGATGGATGGCGCGATTCCCTCCGGCCGGCCTCTAGAACATCATGAAGAGCTGGGCCAGGACGAAGCCGATGAGGCCGCAGGCGGGGAAGGTGAGCACCCAGGCCGACACCATGGACTTCGCGATGGACCAGTTCACGCGCCGGATGCTCTTGGAGGCCCCCACGCCCATGATGGCCGCGGTGGAGCAGTGCGACGTGGAAACCGGCATGCCGGTGATGCTGGACACGAACAGCGTGATGATGGTGGCGGTGGAAGCGGCCACGCCCTGGTACTTCTGCAGCTTCACCATGTCCATGGCCACGGATTTTATGATGCGCTTGCCGCCCAGGAAGGTGCCCAGCGATATGGCCAGCGAGCAGGTGATCATCAGCCAGAAGGGGAACCCCGCCTGGGAGGGCGATTCCATGCCGAAGGACAGCGCGATGCCCAGGATGGCGATGGACATGAACTTCTGGCCGTCTTGGGCCCCGTGCAAAAACGACAGCGCCGCAGCGCACACGTCCTGGGTTATGACGAACACCTTCCGCGAGCTGTAGCGGTCGACGAATTGGAAGATGCGCTCCACGGCCTTCACCAGCACCCAGCCCAGCAGGAAGCCGGCCACCAGCGAGAACACCATGCCGTAGATGACCTTCATCCACTCGCCCAGCACGATGCCGCCCCAGCCGTTCATGGCCACGGCGCCGCCGGTGATGCCGGCGATCAGCGAATGGGATTTCGAGGCGGGGATGCCGCGCCACCAGCAGAAGATGCCCCAGAAGATCGCACCTATCATGGCTGCCATGAGGGCCATGAGCGCCTGATGGGTGTTGCCCGAGAAATCCACCATGTTGAACATGGTGTGGGCCACGGCCGTGGAGATATAGGTCATGCCCACCAATCCGATGAAGTTGAACACCGCCGCCAGTACCAGGGCGGCGGTAGGGGAGAGGCAGCGGGTGGATACGGCGGTGGCGATGGCGTTGGGGGCATCGGTGGCCCCGGATATGATGGTGACCGCCAGCACCAATACGATGATGACCGCCAAAGACGGGTAGGCGGCTACCTGCGCGAGGATGGCCATCAAGGAGAGGTCCATCGGGCTCCTATCGAATCAACCGAAAACTTCCGCACTGGAATCGAGCCTAACCATTCTAGCGCAAACAGTAGTGCTATAGTGGCTGAATCGAATAGCGCGAAGGAGGAATCGATGACGAGGGTCTACAACTTCTCGGCCGGGCCGGCGGTGCTGCCCGAGCCCGTATTGCAGCAGGCGGCGGCGGAGATGCTCGATTACAAGGGAACGGGCATGTCGGTGATGGAGATGAGCCATCGCTCCAAGGCGTTCCAGGGCATCCTGGATGCGGCCGAGGCCGATCTGCGCGATTTGATGGGCATCCCGGCCAACTACAAGGTGCTCTTCCTCCAGGGGGGTGCCTCCACCCAGTTCGCCGCCATCCCCATGAACCTCATGGGCGGCGGGGTGGCTGACTACATCGTATCGGGCAGCTGGTCGAAGAAGGCCTTCAAGGAGGCCCAGCGCTACGGCCGCGCCAACTGCCTGGCTTCCAGCGAGGACGGCAATTTCTCCTATGTCCCCGCCATGGATTCCATCAAGGTGTCCTCCGATGCCGACTACGTCTACATCTGCCAGAACGAGACCATCTACGGCACGTTGTACCATCAGCTGCCCGAAACCGGCACGGTGCCCCTGGTGGCCGACGTGTCATCCTGTTTCCTGTCGGAGCCCATCGATGTGGCCCGCTACGGCGTAATCTACGGCGGTGTGCAGAAGAACGTGGGTCCTGCCGGCCTGGCCATCGCCATCGTGCGTGACGACCTCATCTCCGACGAGGTGCTGGAATGCACCCCCACCATGCTGAAGTGGAAGACCGCTGCCGACAACGGCTCGATGTACAACACGCCGCCCTGCTGGGCCATATACATCAGCGGCCTGGTGTTCCAGTGGCTGAAGGACCAGGGGGGCCTGACGGCCATGGCCGAGCGCAACCGCCGCAAGGCCGCCGTGCTCTACGACTTCCTGGACCAGTCGCAGCTGTTCGAGGGCACGGCCCGCAAGGAGGACCGCTCCCTGATGAACGTGCCCTTCATCACCGGGGACGCCGACCTCGATGCCAAGTTCATCGCCGAGGCCGCCGATCACGGCATCCAGAACATCAAGGGCCACCGCTCAGTGGGCGGCATGCGGGCGAGCATCTACAACGCCATGCCCGAAGAGGGCGTGAAGGCGCTGGTGGACTTCATGGCCGCTTTCGAGAAGGAAAACGCCTAAGGCCCCTTGCTGTACCGATTCCATACCACCGCAGCTGCGCATCTCCGATAGAGTGGCTGCGGTGGTTTGCTGATGCGATGAAAAAGGGAGACCCATGCCCCTCGACCTCGATACATTGAATGCGGCCCAGCGCGAGGCCGTCGAGAACATCCAAGGGCCGCTTCTGGTGCTGGCCGGCGCCGGCAGCGGCAAGACCCGCGTGCTCACCTACCGCATCGCCCATATACTGGAGGCCACCGACACCGCCCCCTGGGAGGTGCTGGCCATCACCTTCACGAACAAGGCGGCCGCCGAGATGCGCGAGCGCCTGCGCGGTCTGGTGGGCCAGCGTGCCCGCGGCATGTGGGTATCCACCTTCCACAGCATGTGCGTGCGCATCATACGCGCCAATGCGGAGGTGCTGGGCTTCGGCCAGGCCTTCACCATCTACGACGATGCCGATTCCAAGCGCTTGGTCACCTCCATCATGGCCGACCTGGACATCGATCCGAAGCGCTTCCCGGTGAATACGCTGCGCAACCGCATATCGGCGGCGAAGAACGAGCTGCAGGTGCCCGCGGCCTTCGCCGAGGCTGCCATCGACCCGGTGGGGAAGGTGGCGGCCCGCGTGTACGAGAAGCTGCAGGAGCGCCTGAAGGCCGCCAACGCCTTCGATTTCGACGACCTGCTGCTGTACACCTATCTGCTGCTGAAGCACCATCCGGATATCCTGCAATCCTATCAGCGGCGCTTCCGCTATATATTGGTGGACGAGTATCAGGACACCAACCACGCCCAATACGAGATCTGCCGCCTGCTGGCCGCGGCCCACCGCAACATCATGGTGGTGGGCGACGACGACCAGTCCATCTATTCCTGGCGCGGCGCGGATATCCGCAACATCCTGGAGTTCGAGACCGACTACCCCGAGGCCAGCGTGGTGAAGCTGGAGCAGAACTACCGCTCGACGGGCAACATACTGGAGGCCGCCAACGCGGTGATAGCCAACAACATGACCCGCAAGCCTAAGAAGCTGTTCACGGCGGGCGAGGCCGGCGAGAAGATCCAGGTGTACATGGCCTCCGACGAGCGCGACGAGGGTCGCTGGATCGCCGGGCAGATCGAGAAGCGCCACGATGCCGGCGAGAGCTATCAGCAGATAGCCGTGTTCTACCGCACCAACGCCCAGAGCCGCACCCTCGAGGACATGCTGCTGCGCGCCGGCGTGCCCTACCGCATCGTGGGGGGCACCCGCTTCTTCGAGCGCAAGGAGGTCAAGGATGTGATGGCCTACCTTACGCTGGCGGTGAACCCGGCCGACGACATGGCTGCCCAGCGCGTAGTGAACGTGCCGCGCCGGGGCATCGGGAAATCCACCGTGGAGCATGTGGAGGCCCTGGCCGCCGCCGATTCCATCCCCTTCATGCAGGCAGCCGAGCTGGCCATAGCCGACGAGGCCCTGCGTCCTGCCTCGCGCCGTTCCCTGGCCGAATTCGTGCAGATCGTGAAGGATGCCGCCTCGTACGAGGGGGATCTGCGCAAGGTGGTGGAGGCCATCGTGGACAAGGCCGGCCTGCTGGATGCCCTGCGGCAGGAGGCCACCGATGAGGCCCAATCCCAGATAGAGAACATCCAGGAGCTTTTGGGCGTGGTGGACGAGTTCGCCGAGACCCATGACGAGCCCGACGAGAACGAGGGGGGAGGCGGCGACGAAGAGGTGTTCTTCGCGGCTCCCACGGCCGACGACCCCGAGGGGGCCGAGCCGGCGCGCGTGCTGCGGGGAGACTCCCTGGCCGATTTCATCGAGTGGGTGCGTCTGCGCACCGACCTCGATGCCGTCACCGACGAAGGCCGCGCCGTCACGCTGATGACGGTGCATTCCTCCAAGGGGCTCGAATTCGACGACGTGTTCGTGGCGGGTATGGAGGACTCCATCTTCCCCCATATGAACTCCATGGGCGATGCCGCCGCCATCGAGGAGGAGCGCCGCCTGGCCTACGTGGCCATAACCCGGGCCCGCAAGAACCTCTGCCTCACCTGCGCCGCCCAGCGCCAGCTGTTCGGCAGCACCCATGCCAACCCGGTCTCGCGGTTCCTCCACGAGATACCCGAGGGCCTGCGCACCACCACGGGCCTGGGGTCGGCGGGCTTCAGCGGCACCGGGTGGGAGAAGCGGGGAAGCCGCCGGGGCATCTCGGGCTCGGGCGCCGAGGCCGGCCGCGGCAAGGTGGGCTCGCGTTCGAGCTCCTTCGGCTCGGGGGAGCGCTCGCGCCACGCCCGCACGGGGCTTTCCGTCCCCCAGGGCGGCGGTAGGGAATCGACCGTTTTCGCCAAGGGCGATGCGGTTGACCACAAGACCTTCGGCCGCGGCACGGTGGTGAAGGTGGATGGTGATACCATACACGTGAAGTTCGCCAAGCTGGGCCAGACGAAGAAGCTCTTGAAGGATTACGCCCCCATAGTGAAGATAAAGAACTAGCAGGATCCCGGAAGGGGTAGGGAAAGGCAGTAGGAGCCATCATGGCAGCACCCATCATAGTAGTAGGGCACAAGAACCCCGACAACGACGCCATATGTGCGGCCGTGGGCTACGCGTGGCTGAAGAACGAGATAACGCGCCTTGCTGCCGAGAAGGGCATCGAGTACCCGGTGTATGTGCCGGCCCGCCTGGGCCCCATGCCCCCCGAAACCGTCGGCGTGTTCGAGAAGTGGGGTATCGAGACGCCCCAGGTGGTGAACAACCTGCATGCCCGCGTATCGGACGTGATGACCCCCGACCCCCTGTGCATCGCCGGCGATGGCCGCATATTGGATGCCGGGCGCATCCTGCGCAAGCATAATATACAGGCCCTGGTGGTAACCAACGAGGACGGTACCTACCGGGGGCTCATCTCGACCCGCATGATCGCCGAGCGCTATATAGCCGCCACCGATGTTCTGGAAGAGGGCGCCAGCCAGATGGCCGTGGCCTCGGACCTCATAGCCTCGCTGGACCAGACGGTGGATAGCATCATGGAGGAGAACATCCTGACCCTGGATGCCGAGGACCGCCTGGACGAGGCGGCGGCCGACCTGATGAACCAGCCCCTGCGGGAGGCCGTGGTGCTGGACGAGGACAACCGGCCCATCGGCATCGTCACCCGGTCCGATATCGCCGTGCATCCCCATCGCCAGGTGATCCTGGTGGACCACAACGAGATCCGCCAGGCGGCAAACGGCATCGAAGACGCCGAGGTGGTCGAGATAATCGACCATCACCGCATAGCCGATGTGTCCACAGTGAACCCCATCAAATTCGTGAACATGCCCGTGGGCTCCTCGGCTACCATCGTGGCCTTGGAGTGCGAGCGCCATAAGATCCCGCCCACCAAGCCCATCGCCGCCGTGCTGCTGTCGGCCATCATGACCGATACGGTGCTGCTGAAGTCGCCCACGGCCACCTATACCGACGAGCACATGGTGAAATACCTCGCCGACATACTGGAGGTGGACCCGATGGAGTTCGGCATGGAGGTGTTCAGCTTCCGGGGCGGCGACGACGATATGCCCATCGAGGACCTGGTGGGGGCCGACTCGAAGGAATTCGCCCTGGGCGACGGCACGGTGCTCATCGCCCAGCACGAGACCACCAACCTGAAGGCGGTGCTCGAGCGCGAGGACGAGATTCGCGCCTATATGCGGGAGCTGGTCGAGGGCCATGGCTACGAGTTCGTGCTGCTGATGGTCACCGATATCATCGCCGAGGGATCCCAGTTCCTGGTGGAGGGCCATCGCCGCACGGTCGACCGCGCCTTCGACATCGACAGCTCGGTGCCGGGAGGCAACTGGATGCCGGGCATATTGTCGCGCAAGAAGCAGGTGGCGGCGCGTATCCTGGGGGCCTAGTTCCACTCGGGAGGCAATCGGGGATAGGGAACCGCGGCCCCTTTCGCCTTGGCTTCGGCGGCAGGGTTTCCGCATACCCTTTTTCTGCCTGCCTGCAGAATCGGCGAAAGGGGCCGCGGTTCCCTATCCCCGATCGCTTTGGGTGCTGTCGCCGGGGCTGCAATGACGATGTTCCGGTTCCTTCTTCTTGCTTTGGGGAGCGGTTTTGGGGGGAATGTGAATTCGGAAGGACACTCCCGGATGCGTGGCGTTTGACAGCCTTGGGAATCACGGGTAATCTTTCGCTTCGCGTCTCTAAACGGGGATGTGCATCCGTGCGCGTATCAGCTGAACGCACACGATGATGCGTTGATACCCCGGCCGGTCATCGTACAGGTTTGGTGCTGCAAGCCCGTCCGATAGCCTGCCGAGCGGTCAACAGGAAAGAGGAGGGTCCGGACGCGGGCCCTGCTGCAAGGAAATAAGGAGTTTGAATGCCTACCATAAACCAGCTGGTCCGCAAGGGCCGCAAGAAGCAGGTGGACAAGTCGAAGACCCCTGCGCTGAAGGGCAATCCGCAGAAGCGCGGCGTGTGCACCCGCGTGTACACCACCACGCCCAAGAAGCCGAATTCGGCCCTGCGCAAGGTCTGCCGCGTGCGCCTGGTGAACGGCATGGAGGTCACGGCCTACATCCCGGGCATCGGCCACAACCTGCAGGAG
>CANOBU010000068.1 GCA_947564425.1 uncultured Eggerthellaceae bacterium | reverse complement strand
ACTCGGCGCGCTTCTTGGACAGGATCAGACGGCCGTCCTTGTCCTCCTTCTGCAGCACCAGGGCCTCGATCTTATCGCCCACCTGCACCAGGTCCGAAGGATCGGCGTCCTTGCGGATGGACAGCTCGCGCACGGGGATTACGCCCTCGGACTTGAAGCCGATGTCGACCAGCACCTCGTCGCGCTCGATCTGCACGATGGTGCCGTCGACCAGGTCGCCTTCGTCGAATTCGGTGAGGGTGCCATCGATCATCTGGTTCATCTGATCATCGGAGATGTCGGAGAACTCGATGATGTCCGGATTCTTGATGTCGGTCAAAACGGACCCCTTTCCTGTTGGGGACCCGTCAACATGATTGATCCGACAGTGCACCATGCTCGCTTGCGCTTCCCAAGGGGCTGCCCGTGCAAACATGTCTCGGGGGCCAGTAATATGTCCTGCTGCCGGCCTATTCCGGCAAGCCTGGGTAGTATAGCACGCCCGAAGGGGAAGTTCGACCCCCCACAGCCCGGTCGCGGAATATTCACAGCACCATGAAGGATGCACCATAAATCAGACCGAGCGAAGCAGCGCGTCGAAAGTGAACGCCCCCCGACACGGGCCGAGCGAAGCGATGGCCCGAAAGAAGCCGGGCAGGTTGGCGCTAGTAAGCAGCTCAGGGTTTCTGCAGCACGTGCCATGGTGCTGAAAGGGGCGGCCCATTGGCCTTCGCGCCATGGGCCGCCCCTTGAAGCGCCAGGGTGCGTGCTGCAGGAAGCCTGAGCGGACGAGCGGTTCCGGCGGCTGTTAAGCCGACGGAACCCCCCTTTCCATGATGTAGTCATCCATGATGTAGCCTTCGCCGATATCGGTCTCCACGGCGTCGATGGTCCGGAAACCCGTGCCCTCGTAGGCGCGGATACCCAGGTCGTTGCCCTTGTTCACCGTAAGGTACATGGCATCGAGCCGGCGGGCGAAGCAGAGGTCTTCGTAGAATTCGATGACGCGGCGGGCATAGCCGTGGCCGCGGGCGTCGGCCAGCAGGTAGATCTTCGAGATGAAGAAGCGGTTGGTCTCGGGCTCGTCATGGCCGCCGGTGAAGCCCACGATGCGCTTCTCCTCGCCATCCTCGTCGGCCTCGGTGGCCACCAGGAACCAGTATTCGTAGGCGTTCTCGGCCATGTCGCGGCGGATGGCCGGCAGGCTCTGGAACTGCTCGATCATGTACTCCGTCTGGTCTGCGCCTATAAGGGCGGGCCAGTACTCGCGCCAGATGGCTCCCGCAATATCCGCAAGGCGCTCCTGGTCGGCAGCACTGCGCACCGGTATGAACGATAGGCTCATGGCAACCCCTTTCTCCTCGCAGTCGATTATAGACCAGGCCCCGCCCTGGGCCGGGCGGCCGGCAGTCGGGAAATGTTTCGTAATGTTTCGTAACAGCACCGAAACCCCGCCGAAACACGACTTGGCACACAATCGGGAAAACGCAAGCGGAGAAAGGGGAATCATGTACGACACGGGATCGACGGCGTTCATGCTGGTATGCACCATGCTGGTGCTGCTGATGACGCCCGGCTTGGCGTTCTTCTACGGCGGCCTGTCGCGGCGCAAGAACGTGGTTAACACCATGATGATGGCCTTCACGGTGCTCGGCGTGGTGGGGGTATTATGGGTGGTATGCGGCTGGACCTTCGCCTACGGCGGCGACGGCTCCATCCCGTTCTTCGGCGGCTTCGATCAGATAGGCTGCCTGTCGGCGGTGCAGGACATGATAGCCGAACCTGCCCAGGAGAACGCCGACCTGGTGTATCCGGCCATCATCGACATCGGGTTCCAGATGGCCTTCGCCATGATAACCACGGCCATCATAACCGGCGCTGTGGCGGGGCGCATGAAGTTCGGGGCCCTGGTGCTGTTCGTCGTGCTGTGGGTGCCGCTGGTGTACGCGCCCCTGGCCCACATGGTGTGGGGCGGCGACGGCAGCCTGATCGGCGACATGATAGGCGCCCTGGACTTCGCCGGCGGCGACGTGGTGCACATAAGCTCCGGCGTGACGGGCCTCATCCTGTGCCTGCTGCTGGGCGGCCGCCGCGGCTTCGGCCTGGTGAGCTACCGGCCCCACAACGTGCCCTTCGTAACGCTGGGAGCCGCCCTGCTGTGGTTCGGGTGGTTCGGCTTCAACGCGGGTTCGGAATTCGCCGCCGACGGCGTGGCTGCCCTGGCGCTGCTGAACACCGTGGCCGCCTCGGCCGCGGGGCTGCTGACCTGGATGGCCGTGGAGCGCATCAAGGTGGGCAAGCCCACGCTGGTGGGTGCCTGCACGGGGCTGGTGGCGGGCCTGGTGGCCATCACCCCGGCCGCCGGCTTCGTGGAGCCCTGGGCCGCCATCCTGATGGGCATCATCGTTGCCCCCTGCTGCTACTTCGCCATCTCCAAGCTGAAGCGCCTCATCGGCTACGACGACGCCTTGGACGCCTTCGGCTGCCACTCCATCGGCGGCATCGTGGGCGGCATCCTGACCGGCCTGTTCTGCGTGCCGGAGCTCTCCTGGACCGACTTCGGCGGCCTGCTGTACACCGGCGACCCGTCGCTTCTGATCAGCCAGGTGCTGGGCATACTGGTCACCTTGGCCTTCGTGGTGGCAGCCGGCCTGATCCTGGGATTCATCGTGAAGGCGGTGTTCCGGGGCAGCCTGCGGGTGAGCGCCGATGACGAGGCCGCCGGCTTGGACGTGGCCGTACACGGCGAGAGCGCCTATCCGGCCTACCTGGGCCTGGACTAAAGCAAGGAAACGCCCGGGGTGCCGCAACCGACGCCCCGGGCTTCGAGGAAGCTTCGAGGGAAGGAGCCTTTCATGAAACGCATCACCGCCATCGTGCGCACGGAGAAGCTGGAGCCCCTGAAGGAGGCCCTGTTCGCCGCCGATGTTTCGGGCATGACCATATCGCAGGTTATGGGCTGCGGCAACCAGCACGGCTGGAGCGAGTACTACCGCGGCACCGAGGTGCTGCTGAACATGGTGCCCAAGGTGAAGTTCGAGCTGGTGGTGGAAGACGGCGCCGTGCAGCGCCTGGTGGACCTGATCTGCGAGGCGGCCGCCACGGGCGAGGCGGGCGACGGCAAGGTGTTCGTGAGTCCCGTGGAGGAGGTCATCCGCATCCGCACCCGCGAGACCGGCGAGCAGGCCATCTAGGCAGCGCAGCCGGGCGGGCGGGGCGCGTCGGGAATCATCCGGCCAGGTGTTCGCGAATGGCAGCGGCTATACCCTTGGCGTCGAGGCCCAGGTCGGCCAACAAGTCGGCGGGCTTGCCGTGGGGCACGGTTCGGTCGGGGATGGCCAGGGTGACGGCGGCCACGTCGGCTCCCTGCTGCGCCAGCACCTCCAGCACGCCCTCGCCGGCGCCGCCGCTCAGGATGCCGTTCTCCACCGTGACCACCAGGCGCGTGCGGGCTGCGGCGGCGATGGCCTCCTCGTCCAGCGGCTTCGCCCAGCGCATATCCACCACGCGCACGGAGATACCCTCGGTCTGAAGGGCCTCGGCGGCTTCCGCAGCCGGGGCCACGCGATCGCCGAAAGCCAGCACGGCGCAATCTTCGCCCTCGCGTACCACCGTCCCCTTCCCCACCGGCAGCCGGGAGGGGTCGTCGGGCAGCGGCACCCCCAAACCCGCGCCGCGGGGGTAGCGCACGGCCACGGGGCCGCCCAGGCGCAGGGCCGTGTGCAGCGCATTCACCAGCTCGGCCTCGTTCGATGGCGCGAGCACGCGCATGCCGGGAATCATCCGGCAATAGGACAGGTCGTAGAGCCCCTGGTGGGTACGGCCGTCCTCGCCCACCACGCCGGCGCGGTCGATGGCGAATACCACATTGCAGTCGGGCAGGGCGCAATCGACGGCCATCTGGTCGATGGCCCGTTGCAGGAAGGTGGAATAGATGGCCACCACCGGCTTGCAGCCGCCTATGGCCAGGCCGGCCGCCATGGCGACGGCGTTCTCCTCGGCTATGCCCACATCGATGAAGCGGTCGGGGAATTCCCGGGCGAAGCCCTCCAGGCCGGTACCCGAGCGCATAGCGGCCGTGATGGCCACGATGTGCTCGTCGACCCGGGCCTCGCGCATGAGGGCCTGGCCGAATACGTCCATGTACTTGGGCGGGGCCGCGATCCTATGGGCCGAAGCGCCGGTGGCTATATCGAAGGGACCCACCCCGTGGAAGCGCTCGGGGTCGTCCTCGGCCGGTTTGTAGCCGGCGCCCTTCTTGGTGACCGTATGCACCAGCACCGGGCCGTCGGCGGCGAGGGCCGTGCGCAGGATATCCTTCAGCGCCGGGATATCGTGGCCGTCGATGGGGGGCGTGCAGATGATGCCCAATGATTCGAACAGCATGGAGTCGGGCACCACGAACTGCTTGATGGATTCCTTGGCACTGCGGCCGAACTGCACCATGGCGCGTCCGAAGGGGCCGCTTTCCTCCAGTTTCTCCTGGGAATGGTCGCGGGCCCACCGGTATTCGGCCGACGAGCGGATGGCGCCCAGGTGGCGCACGAGGGCACCTACGTTGCGCGAGATGGACATCTCATTGTCGTTCAGGATTATCACCATGGGCAGCTGCAGCTGGCCGATGGTGTTCAGAGCCTCGAAGGCCATGCCCCCCGCCAAGGCCGCATCGCCGATAAGGGCCACCACCTTCTCGCCGGAGTCGCGTAACTGGGCCGCTTTCGCCAGGCCCAGGGCCACCGACAGCGAATCGGACGCGTGGCCCGAGGGGTGCACGTCGTAGGGGCTCTCGTCGGGGCGCGGGAAACCGGACAGGCCCCCCTTCTGCCGCAGGGTCTCGAAGCGGTCGCGGCGGCCGGTGACCAGCTTGTGGGCATAGGCCTGATGGCCCACATCGAAGACGAAGCGGTCGCGGGGCGCGTCGATGAGCGAATGCACGGCCAGGATTATCTCCACCGCTCCCAGCGACGAGGCTACGTGGCCGCCGGTACGGGAGGTGGTGGCGATTATCTGGGCGCGGATCTCGCCGGCCAGGATGCCGAGCTCGTCGTCGGTGAGCAGCTTGAGGTCGGCGGGGGATGCTATGACATCGAGGATGCGGTTCATGGGACCGGCTCGGGCTACTCGGCTTGCTCTTCGGGTTGTCCGCTTCCGGGGAGGCCGGCACCGGCGGGGAGACCTGCGTTCGCACTCCTCGCTTCGCTGCGGGGGTTGCGAACTCCGGCCTCCCCGCCGGTGCCGGCCTCCCCGGAAGCTGCTTCGCCGGTCTTGTCGCCGGGTTCGGCCGCATCGCTGTCGGAAGCGGGGGCTTCGGGCTGGGCGTCGGCGGCTGCGGCTTGGGCCTCTTCCTCGGTTATGCCCACTTCCAGCAGGTCGCTGGCCTGAAGGCCCAAGGCGACGGCTTCCTCGTACAGGTCCAAAGCGTCATCGAGGGACAGCTCGGGGTCGTCCACGGCCTCGGCTATCTGCTGCAGGCGCTCCTTCACGCCCTTGAAGTCCAGGGCCTCTTCCGCCGGCTGCTTATTCGCCTCCATGGGCTGCCTCCTCTTCCATCGGCGCCGGCAGCTTCTCGGATGCGGTGGGCTGGGCGCCTTCTGCCTCATCGGCGGGCGCGGCCGTTGCCGCATCGGCGGTTTCCGCCGCCTCACCGGCGCTCTCGCCCTCGCTTTCCAGTGCCCGGGCTATGCGGCCCAGGACGCCGTTCACGAAACGCGAGGAATCATCCTCGCCGCCGAAGGCCTTCGCCAACTCCACGGCCTCGTTGATGGCCACCGAAACCGGCACCTCGTCCACATACAGCATCTCGTAGACCGCCAGGCGCAGCACCGCGCGGTCCACCACGGGCATGCGGTCCAGGGCCCAGTTCTCGGAGGTGGCAGCCAGGTGCCCGTCGATGGCGTCGCTATGCTCGCTCACGCCCAGCACCAGGCGCTCGGCGTACTCGGGGAAGTCGAAATCCTCGGCCGGGTAGCGGCCTTCCTCCACGAGCGCCTTCGCATCGGTCTCGGTTATATCGCTTGAATACAGCAGGGCCAGGGCGCTCTCGCGGGCCCGGCGCCGCTCGTGCTTCTTCGACGATGACATGATGCGCGGATCAGCTTTCGAAGGAGATGCCGTCGATGAACACGTCGACCGATGCCACGGAAAGGCCCGTCTGGCTGCTCACCGCATCGGCGATGGCCTGGCGCACCTGCGCTGCGAGGTCCGGCAGCACATGGCCGTTCTTCACGAACAGGCGCACGGTGATGTGCAGGTTGTTGTCCTCGTCGGCCTCGACATCGACCCCTTGGGTGGAGGGTTTGGCGCCCAGCATGGACATGATGCCGCTCGCGGTGGGGTCGCCCACGCTGAGGATGCCGTCGACGCTCTTGGTGGCCAGCGAGACGATGGTCTCGACCACACCGGGCGCGATGGCCATGCCATCTACATTCAGGTCCGTCATAGCAATTCTCCCATCTGGGTCTCTATGAAATCCGTCGTTGCCTCTCCTGCACAGAATACCGCATTGTCGAGCACTTGGCGGTGGAAGGGGATGGTCGTCTGTATGCCCTCTATGACAAATTCATCCAGGGCCCGCCGCCCGCGGGCCAGCACTTCGTCGCGATCCTGGCCGTACACGATGAGCTTGGCCACCAGCGAATCGTAGAAGGGCGAGATGCGCGAGCCGGCGCTCACGTAGCTCTCGATGCGCACACCGGGGCCCGCCGGAGGCTGGAAGGCCGTGATGGTGCCCGGGCAGGGACGGAACCCATGGGCCGGATCCTCGGCGTTTATACGGAACTCCATAGCGCAGCCGTTGGGCGAGAAAGGCGCCCTATCGGCGCAGCTCATGGACTCGCCGGCGGCAATGCGGATCTGCTCCTTGATGATATCGGTGCCGGTGATCTGCTCCGTCACGGGATGCTCCACCTGCACGCGGGTGTTCATCTCCATGAAGTAGAAGCGGTCATCGGGGGCCAGCAGGAACTCTACCGTACCGGCCGATTGGTAATCGACGGCCCGCATGGCCTTCACGGCGGCCACGCCCATGGCCCGGCGCAGATCCTCGGACAGCGCCGGCGAGGGCGCTTCCTCGATGAGCTTCTGATGGCGGCGCTGCACCGAGCAGTCGCGCTCGCACAGGGCTATGCGGTTGTCGAAGGCATCGCCCAGCACCTGCACCTCCACATGGCGGGGGCGCTGCACCAGCTTCTCCAGGTACACGCCGTCGTTGCCGAAGGCGGCACCGGCCTCTTGCCGGGCGGCCTTGTACTGGGATTCCAGGTCGGCGGGATCGTGCACCTCGCGCATGCCCTTGCCGCCGCCGCCGGCCGTGGCCTTGATCAGCACGGGATAGCCCACCCGGTCGGCGAACTCGCGGGCCTCCTCCACGGTTTCCACGATGCCGTCGGATCCGGGCACCGTGGGCACCCCGCAGGCTTTCATGGTATCGCGGGCCGTGGACTTGTCGCCCATCGATTCGATGCACTGGGCCGAGGGCCCTATGAACACCAGGTCGTTATCGGCGCAGGCCCGGGCGAAATCCGCGTTCTCGGCCAAAAACCCGTAGCCGGGATGGATGGCCTGAGCACCCGTGGTCTTGGCCGCGGCGATGATGTTCGCCTGGTTCAGGTAGGACTGCCCCGCCGGGGGCGGCCCCACGCACACGGCCTCGTCGGCATAATGCACCGGATAGGTATCGGCGTCTTCGGTGGAATACACCGCGACGGTGGCGACGCCCAGCTCGCGGGCAGCCCGCATGATGCGCAAGGCTACCTCGCCGCGGTTGGCTATGAGGATCTTCTCGAACACAGGACCAGCACCCCCGCCCGCGGCCTAGGAGGCTTCGGGGCCGGGGATGGCCTGGCCGTGGGGCTCGATGTAGAACAGCACGGTGCCGTATTCCACGGCGGCGCCATCCTGCAGGCACACCTCGCGCACCGTGCCCACTTCCTCGGCCTCTATCTCGTTCATCAGCTTCATGGCCTCCACGATGCAGAGGGTCTGGCCGGCGGAAACCTCGTCGCCCACGCGCACGAAGGGGGCCTCGCCGGGGCCGGGGGCCTCATAATAGGTGCCCACCATGGGGGCCGTGACCGGCTTCCAATTGGCCGGGCGGTTGCCGGCGGGGGCCTCCGGAGCCGCAGCGGCAGCCCCAGGGGCCGACTCGGCGGCCGCC
>CANOBU010000067.1 GCA_947564425.1 uncultured Eggerthellaceae bacterium | reverse complement strand
GGCCGGCCCCTGGGCGCGGCGCAGCCCGAACTCGGCCACCGGCGCGCCCGCCACCGAGCATACCCGGGCCGCCTTCGTGGCGATGAGCGTCTCGAAGTTCACGCAGTTCAGCAGAGGCGTCTCGATGAGCTGGCATTCGAAGATGGGCCCGCACACCCGCACCAAGGGCTCGTTGGGAAACACCACGGTTCCCTCGGGCACCGCATCGATATCCACGCTGAGCTGCAGGTTGGCCAGGCGCTCCAGGAAGCCGTCATCGAACAGCGGCCCTCCCTGGGGACCCTCCAGCGAGGCCAGGTACGCTATATCCTCGTCGGTAAAGCCGTAATCCTCCACAAGGCGCGCCAGCTGGTCCATGCCGCAGGCGACGGCGTAGCCCCCCTTGAAGGGATAGCTGCGGAAGTACATATGGAAGCAGGCCTGGGTATCCTCCATGGAATGCTGCAGGTAGCCCTGGGCCATGGTTATCTGGTAAAGGTCGGTCAGCGCTGCGTAGTCGATGTTCATCGGTTTCCCTTCGGCGGCCGGGCTCTGCCGCGGGCCTCTGGAAAGGGCCGCGGCGCCGCGGCCTAGTTATCGGATGCTTCCCCCTGGGGCTTGTGGCTGCGGCGGCGCCGGCGGCCGCCGCTGCGCCCGCCTTTCTGCCCGTCGCCCTTCGGCGCCTCCTGGCCGCCCTCGGCCCCCGGGCGCCCGGCGCGCAGGGCCGAGGAATTGCGCCCCACCTGCGAGGGTTTGGCGCCTTCGCCCTTGGAGGCGCCGCGGCGCTGGTTGCGCTTGGCGCCCGAGGGCTTCGCCTTGGCGGCGTCCTTCTGGGTATGGGAGGCACCCTCGGCGCTCACCGTGGTGGAGCGGCGCCGGCGCTGGTTGCGGGATGCGCCCTGCTTGGCATTCTGCGGCTCCCCGCCCTTCTCGGAGCGGCCGCGGCCGCCCCCGCGGCTGCGGCGGCCCTTGGGCTTCGCCTCGCCGCCGCTCTTCGGAAGATGGCGCACCTGGCCCGGCTTGGCCAGTTCGTCGCCGCCGGCCAGCTGCGAGGCGCCGAACAGATGCAGCACCTCCTGGACGGCGGCCGGCGGGGCGCTTGCCTCTTCCCAGGCCTCGGCACCCACGGCCTGGGGCCGGGCGCCCTCTTTGGGCGCCTCCATGGCGGCAAGCGGCACCTTCACCGGCTTCTCATCGCCCACCTTGATGGACACCACCTCGCGGGGCACATCGAGGTCGACCACCTTGCCCTCGCCGTCCGGCGTCTCTATGCGGGCGTTCTTCTTGGGGGCGCGGCTGTGGAAATCCTTGTAGGCATCGTACTCGTAGCGCAGGCAGCACATGAGGCGGCCGCACACGCCCGATATCTTCTGGGGGTTCAGGGAGAGGTCCTGCTCCTTGGCCATGCGGATGGAAACCGGGTTGAACTCGCCGCCCAACCGCCGGCAGCAGAGCTCCTGGCCGCAGTGGCCCAGGCCGCCCACGATGCGCGCGCCGTCCCTCACGCCGATCTGCTTCATATCCACCCGCACATGGAACTCCGAGGCCAGCTTGCGCACGAGGTCGCGGAAATCCACCCGGTCCTCGGCCTCGAAGTAGAACACCGCCTTGTCGCTGCCGAAGAGGTACTCCACGGCGATGGGGTGCATATCGGGCGCATTCTCGGCCGCCATCGACCGGAATACCGGCAGGGCCGCCGCACCCAGGGCGGCAACCTCCTCGTCGCGGGCGATATCCTGGGGCTCAGCCAGGCGCTTCACGGGCTTCAGCGGGCTCTTCAGCTTCTTGGTGTCCTCGTAATCCATGTCGAACAGGCGATCGGCCACATGGCCGAACTCCTCGCCGCGCACGGTGGTCACCACGACGGCGTCGCCCTCCCTCAGCTCGAGGTTCCCCGCGTCGAACCAGAGCGTCTTCGGGTTGAATGACAGCCTAACGGGGGCTATGCGTACCATACAGAGCCTCTCCAATCTCGAACATCATGGCATCGAGGCAGGTCTCGGGCGAAACGTTGTACGAGACCGCCTCGGCACAGCGGCGGACCGCCTCGAGGGCCCGGGTGGTGCGGGCCTCGTCGGTGGCAGCCGCCGCCTCGTTTATTCTTTCCCTTACATCATAGTTTATGACGAGCTCCGGCGTACCGGCGCACACGGCAAGCACATCGCGCAGAAACGAGGAGGTAATGGCGAGCACCTGGTTGAACGCCTCGAGCCCCTTCGCCGAGAGCTCGCGCTTGTGCCGCTTCTCTATCTGGCGGATGGCCGCCTTGTCCAGCAGGTCCTGCTGCTCGGCGAGCTCTTCCTCCTGGGCCGTGCGCACCTTGTCGAGGGGGGCCTTCGCCAGCACCGCCAGGTTGCGGGCCATCGCGATGACATCCCAGGTATCGGCGGCCTGCAGGCTGGCGAGCCCCTCGATGACCTCCTTGCGGAAGGCCAGGCGCTCGTTCGACTTCAGGAACTCCATCGAGGCGGTGATGGACCCCCCGCAGGACTCGATGGCTATCTTCGCCAGGGCCGCATCGGCCCCGGTGCGCTGCGACAATATGGCCGCGGCCTCGCTGGCCGGGATATGGCGGAAGGGCACGGCGATGCAGCGCGACACGATGGTGGGCAGCACGCTCTCGCGGGTGCGGCCCAAAAGTATCATCACCACGTCGCCGGGGGGCTCTTCCAAGGTCTTCAGGAAGGCGTTGGCCGCCGCGGTGCCCAGCAGGTCTATGCGGTCCAGGATATACACCTTGCGCTTGGCCTGGATGGGCGCCAGCTCCGCATCGGCCACGATGTCGCGCACCTGCTCCACCAGGTAGCCGCTGGCCCCCTCGGGATAGAAGTAGCGCACATCGGGGTGCTTGCGCCGGGCCACCCGCTCGCACACCTCGCACCCGTCGCAGCCGCCGTCCTCGCACAGCAGGGCTGCTGCCAGCGAGAAGGCGGCCTGGGTCTTGTTGGAGCCGGCGGGCCCCGAGAACAGGTAGGCATGGGTCACCCGCCGGGACTGCACGCTGGAGCGCAGGAAATCCCTCACCTGGGGCTGGCCGAATATGCGGTCGAACACATCGGCCACCGCTCAGCCCCGCCTGAGGGAGTCGCGCCGGTCCACGAGGTCCTTGAAGTAGGCCTCGTCGCAGCCCTCCCCTTCCATCCAGGGGAACAGATCGGCCAGCTGGCCGAACACCTTGCGGGCCGTGGCGGCCTTCGGCTCGTCGGATACCACCAGCCGTATACGGGCGGGATCGGCGGCGGCCAGGGCAAGGTAGCCCCCGTTCACACGCTCATGGAATTCCAAGCCCGCCATCTCCAGGCGGTCGGCATGCTTATGGTTGGTGGCGCGCCCGATGCCCATCTCGGCATCGCCGCCGGTCATCATGAGTATGGTGCGGTCGGGCCACACCCCCTGGCACGAGAACTCGTTCACGCGGTCCACGATATCGCGGGGGATGCCCCGGCCGAAGCACTGGTAGGCCACCGTGGAATCGGCGAAGCGGTCGCACAGCACCACGGCGCCGCGCTGCAGGGCGGGCTTGATCACCTGGAACACCAGCTGGGCCCGGGCCGCCTCGTAGATCAGCAGCTCGCATTCGTCCACCATGACGTAGTTGCCGGGGTCGAGCACCGTGGACCTCAGCTGCTCGCCGATGATGGTGCCGCCGGGCTCGCGCAGGCACACGGCCTCGATGCCGCGGTCGCGCAGCGCCTCGGCCACCAGCTGCAGATGGGTCGACTTGCCGGCGCCGTCGCCTCCCTCGAAGGTTATGAAGAGTCCCGGGGCGGTTGCCTGCGCCCCTTCCGTATTCGGCATAGTCATCCTCTATGAGCGCTCCCGCCTTCGCGGCGGGCGATTTCGTACAGGTCGTTTCCCCGGGCGTCGATGCCCACGAAAACGGGGAGGTCGCGCACCTCGATGCGGCGCAGCGCCTCGGTTCCCAGATCATCATAGCCTATGGTCCGCGTCGCCGTCACGCACTTCGCAAGATAAGCGGCAGCGCCGCCCACGGTGACGAAGTACACGGCCCCGTTGCGCACGCAGGCATCGCGCACGGCCTCCGAGCGCACGCCCTTGCCCACGGTGGCCGCCAGGCCCCGGTCGTACAGCAGGGGCGCGGCGAAATCCATGCGCGAGGCCGTGGTGGGCCCGATGGCGCCGAACGGGCGGTCGTCCAGCTCGGGGGTGGGGCCGGCGTAGAAGATGGCCTGGCCCTCCAGCCCGTAGGGCAGGGGCCCGGCGCCCATCTCGTCCAGCAGGCGGGCGTGGCCCGCATCGCGCAGGGTGTATAAAGGGCCGCTCAGCAGGCATGCCTCCCCCGCCTGCAGCTGCGTCAGCAGGGTGCGGTCGAGGGGCAGGCTCAGCGGGCGGGGGCTGGATCCATCACAGCTCATAGGTACCCCTCCTCAGGGCCGAGCACCCCATGTTCACCGCCACGGGCAGGGCGGCTATGTGGCAGGGGGCGGTTTCCAGATGCACGGCCAGAGCCGTGGTGCGGCCGCCCAGGGCCGCAGGCCCGATGCCGGTGGCGTTCACCGCATCCAGCAGCTCCCCTTCGAGGGCCGCAGCGGCAGGGTCGGCCGCCGGCGAACCCACGGGGCGCATCAGGGCATGCTTGGCCAGCGAGGCCACCTTGTCGAAGGTGGCCCCCACCCCCACCCCCACGATAAGGGGCGGGCAGGCGTTGGCGGCCTTTTCGGAAACGCAGGCCAGCACCGTGTCGATGACCCCCTGGCGTCCGGCGCTGGGGGGCAGCATGGCCACGCGGCTGGCGTTGTCGGACCCGCCGCCCTTCAGCATCAGGTGCAGGCGGGCGCCGGGGCGCTCGACCAGGCGCAGCTCGGTGAAAGCGGGGGTGTTGTCCCCGGTGTTCGAGCGGTCGGACAGGGCATCGGCCACCAGCGACTTCCTCAGGCGCTCGCCGGTATACACGGCGGCCACGGCCTCGTCGACCCCGGCCAGCGCATCCCCGGCCACCGCCACATCGGGACCGGCCTCGAGGCAGCACCATACGGTGCCGGTATCCTGGCACAGGGGCATGCGCTCGTCCCGGGCCGTGCGGGCATTGGCCAGCAGCAGATCCAGGGCCCGGCGGCCCCGCGGGCCCGTCTCGGCAGCGCGCGCCTCCTGGAGGGCCTGCTGCACATCGGCGGGCAGGTCCCAGGCCAAACGGCCCAGGTTCTCCCTTACAACCCGGGATACCTCGTCGGCGGTGATGGTGCGCGCCATGCTACAGGCAGCCCTTCACGGCCGCGGCCACCGCATCGACGGCCCGGCGGTCGAAGGCCTCGGGCATGATATGCTCGCGCGAGAGCTCGTCGTCGGACACCAGGGCGGCCAGGGCCTCGGCGGCGGCGAGCTTCATCGGCTCGGTGATGGCCGCGGCCCGCGCCTCGAGCGCCCCCTTGAATATGCCGGGGAAGGCAATGACGTTGTTCACCTGGTTGGGGAAATCCGAGCGCCCCGTGGCCACCACGGCGGCACCCGCGGCCAGAGCCTCGTCGGGGTATATCTCGGGTTCGGGGTTGGCCAGGGCGAACACGATGGCATCCGGGGCCATGGAGGCCACCATGGGCGCCGTCAGCACGCCGGGCGCCGATACGCCGATGAACACGTCGGCACCCCGCACGGCATCGGCCAGGGTGCCCTGCCTGTCCTGCAGGTTGGTCACGGCCAGCATCTCGCGCTGCACGTCATTGAGTCCCTCGGAGGCCGACGATACGATGCCGCCGATATCGCACAGCACCACATCGGCGAAACCGTAGCGCAGGAGCAGCCGGGCAATGGCGATGCCGGCGGAACCGGCCCCGTTCACCACCACGGACACATCCTCTTTTGCCTTGCCCGTCAGGCGCAGGGCGTTGATCAGCCCGCACAGCACCACAATGGCCGTGCCGTGCTGGTCGTCGTGGAAGACCGGTATGTCCAGGCGCTCCTTCAGGCGCGCCTCCACCTCGAAGCAGCGGGGGGCCGAGATATCCTCCAGGTTTATGCCGCCGAAATTGGGGGCGATGCGCACCACCGTCTCGACTATCTCATCGACATCCTGGGTATCCAGGCAGATGGGAAACGCGTTCACGCCGCCGAACTCCTTGAACAGCACGGCCTTGCCCTCCATGACGGGCAGGGCGGCCAGGGGCCCTATGTTGCCCAGGCCCAGCACGGCGCTGCCGTCGCTGACCACGGCCACGGTGTTCTGCTTCAGCGTGTACTCGTAGGCGCGCTCGGCATCGGCCGCTATCTCGCGGCAGGGCTCGGCCACCCCGGGCGTATAGGCCACGGCCAGGTCGTGGGCCGACCCCACCGCAGCCTTCGGCTCGGTCGAGATCTTCCCCTGCCAGCGGCTGTGGGCCTTCAGGGCCTCTTCGCGTAAATCCATAGGAGCACTCCCCCTTCTTCGAACCGGTCGATGCGCGCCTTACGCTAGCTGGCCCGCTTGCTGCGGGCGCCCTTCTTCCCGCCCTTCTTCGGCTTGGCCTTCGCCTTGGCGTTCTCCTCCTTCGAGGGGCACTCGAAGTTGGGGCAGATCTTCCAGGGCCCCCGCGCCGTGGTCACGATCACCATCGGCGCCCCGCAGGCCTCGCACACCTCCTCGGTGGCGGTCAGGGTGCCGTATTGGGGCAGCGGGTAGCTGCAATCGCACTCCTCGAAGTTCTCGCAGCGGATGAAGCGCTTCAGGGTGCGCGGGTTGCGCTGGGCTATCAGCTTGGCATCCGGGATGCCGCGCTCCCGGCAGGCGGGGCAGGTGCCCACCACCACATCGGGCTCCTGGTTCGTCTCGCAGTGGGGGTCGATGCAGATCGTCCGCGGCTTGCTGCGGAACGCCGTCACCTTCACCTGGGGCATGCCGCAGGCGGGGCACTTCTCCTCCACGGCCTCTATCTTGCCCTTGGGCAACGGATAGGTCACATCGCAATCGGGCCAGCCGGCGCAGCCGATGAACATGCTGCGCGTCTTCTGCGAGGCGCGTATCTGCAGGTCCTTGCCGCATTTCGGGCAGGGGCCCACATAGGCGTCGGCCGCCACCGCATCGGCCAGGGCCGTGGCCACCTCCTCGCGCCGCGGCAGCAGGTTATCCAGCTCGCCGGAAAGCAGGTTGCGCGATTGCATGACCACGTCCTCTTTGGTGGTGTCGCCGGCGGCGATGCTGGACATGGCCTCTTCCAGCTGGGCGGTCATCTTGGGATGGGTGATCTCGGGCGCATAGGCGTCCAGGGCATCGCATACGGCCATGCCCAGCTGCGACGGCTCGATGGGGTCGTTCACGATGTACTTCACCGTGTACAGGCGCTCGATGATGGCATGGCGCGTCGACTTCGTGCCCAGGCCCAGCTTCTCCATCTCCTGGATCAGCTTGCCCTGGCTGTAGCGGGCCGGCGGCTCCGTCTGCTTCTTGGTGCAGGTGGCGCCGTTGAAGGCGATGGACTGGCCCTCGGCCAGGGGCGGCAGCTGCTCGTCCTTCTTCACGCCGAAGGGGTATATCTCGCGGAAGCCCGCCTCGACGGTCACGTCGCCGCGGGCGGCGAACAGCTCGGGGGCGGGGGTGCCGTCGCCGGGCACCGCCAGGGTCACCTTGGTGCCCTCCACCACGGCAGCCTCGGACAGCGTGGCCAGGAAGCGGCGCACCACCAGGTTGTACAGCTTATAGTTGGCCGCCGGCATGTCGTCGGCGGTGGCCATGGCCGTGGGGTAGATCGGCGGATGGTCTGTCTCCTCCTTGGCCCCGCGGGTGGCCTTCAGGGCCCCTTTGCCCAGCAGCTTGCTGCAATAGGGGCCGTAGGCCGGGTTGCCGGCCACCGTGCGCACCACCTCGGACAGGCTCAGCGATTCAGGGTACACGGTGTTGTCCACGCGGGGATACGAGATATAGCCGTCCATGTATAGGCTCTCGGCTATGCGCATGGTGCGCGCCGGCGACAACCCCTCGGCCGCCGCGGCGGCCATCAGGCTGGTGGTGTTGAAGGGGGCCGGCGGCTTCACCGTGCGGCGCTTCTTCTCGACGGACTGCACCAGGGCCGCAGTCGCGCCCTCTATGCGGGCCATGGCCGCATCGGCTTCGGCCTGCTTCTTGAAGCGCGCCGTGGCATGGGGCGCCTCGAAGGCATCGGCGCCCGTGCCGAACGAGCCGCGGATCACCCAGTAATCCTCGGGCACGAAGGCCAGCCGCTCGCGCTCTCGGGCCACGATG
>CANOBU010000066.1 GCA_947564425.1 uncultured Eggerthellaceae bacterium | reverse complement strand
CAAATCCCATGTTTGGGAAAAGTGCCGCCGCATATTGCTCGTATATTACGAGCGCGACAAATCCATCGAGCATTTGGATCAGCGCATCCACTACGTTTGGCTGTTCACGCCGCCGGAAGAGGACCTGGCCATCATTCGCGCGGACTACAAGAAGATAGTCGAACTTATCCAAGCCGGCCGTGCCGATGAGCTTTCCGAGAGCATGACGACTTATCTGGGGGCATGCACTAAGGGGGCTACGGCCGAGAGTTCCGTCCGCAGTCAATATTATGCTCCAGACAAGCCGGCGAAAGGACGGGCCTTCGCGCTGAAGCGTCAGTACATGGACTCCGTGCTGCATCACCATATACAGGGTACGGTAGCGGCCGAAAGCATTATCAAGGATTCGTCCGTCCTGAAGGAAGCAACTTTCGAGGACTACGTGCTTTCCCGCATCAACGAGCACGTGGGCAAAACCGACCGCGAGCTGTGCGATATGCTAGGCATCCCCTTCGCGGGGAACAAACGCCAATGGTCCCAGATAGCCTATGCGCTGCTTGGTGTACGCGGCGAGCGTGCCGAGGAATTCGAGAAGGCGAACATATCGGTGCGTACGGTGCGCATCGAGGAGGGCGGCGGTGTGAGGGAGTCGCTTTCGCTGGGTACCTTCGAGTTCAACGGGCTCTTGGAGGAGGAATGGGATAACGCCGCGCTGCACGACTATTTCGAGGAGACGCGCTTCCTCTTCATCAGTTTTCAGAAGGAGAACGGCCTGCCCGATGGAGCTGCGGTGCGATTGGCTGGTGCGAGGTTCTGGTCGATGCCCCGGGCGGATATCGATGGACCGCTACGCGACTGCTGGGAGAAAGCGCGAAGCGTGATTCGCGAAGGGGTGGAGTTCTTGCCGCAGCATGGTGCGGATGGTTCGCTGATGAGGGTCGAGAACAATTTGCCGAAAGCCTCGGAGAATCCGGTGGCCCATGTGCGGCCTCACGCAACGAGGGCCGCCTATGTCTTTGCCGACGGAACAGTTCAGGGGAACCCGGCCAGGGATGCATTTCCTTTGCCCGACGGGCGCATGATGACAAAACAGAGTTTCTGGCTGAACAATAGATATGTCTACAACATCGTGAAGTGGTAGGGCGGCGGCCGTCCATCGGATGAAGATCGAATGAAGATCCGGCCGTTCGGGGATTCTGCTTATTGACAATCGATTCGATTTAGAGGATCATCCATTTTGAGAATGATCGATTGAGGGGATGCGCTTGTGGCACAGCAGAAGGAAATCACCGTAGCGGAGCTGTTCGCCGGCGTTGGCGGTTTCCGTTTGGGGCTGGAGGGTTACAGCGATCCTGCGCATCCCGAATTCGCCCGCGAGGCCGCCGGTCCTTTCCGTACTGTGTGGGCCAATCAGTGGGAACCGCCCGGAACCGAGGCGCGGCAGTTCGCCTGGCGCTGCTACGAGGAGCGCTTCGGCGAAGGCTCCTGCGTGAACGAAGATATCAACCTGGTACTCGACGAATATGAAGCGGGCCAGCGCGAGATTCCCGGCTTCGAGATGCTGGTGGGCGGCTTCCCCTGCCAGGACTACTCTGTGGCTAAGCCCTTGCCGAAGGCCGGCGGCATCGAGGGGAAGAAGGGCGTGCTGTGGTGGGACATCTATCGCCTGCTGAAACTGAAGAAACCCCGGTACCTGCTGCTGGAGAACGTGGACCGGTTGTTGAAGAGCCCTGCTTCCCGGCGTGGGCGCGACTTCGCCATCATGCTGTCGTGCCTGAATGAGTTGGGCTATTCCGTCGAATGGCGCGTGATAAACGCCGCCGAGTATGGGATGCCCCAGAAGCGCCGCCGCGTGTACATCTTCGGTGTGCGCGATGCGGAACGGTGGGATATGCGCAAGCGCTTGCTGGAAGACGGGGTCATCGCCCGGGCCTTCCCAGTGCAGCCGGAGGTCACCCGCGAATCGAATTTTGCGCTGGAGGGCGATGCCTTCGAGCTGAGCCAGACTTTCGGGGTGGGGTTGAAGGTATCTCCCTTCCAAGGGTCGGGCATCATGCAGAAGGGAAAGGTGCTCACGGCGAAGACCGTTCCCGTCTATGATGGTGAATTCCAGACTTTGGGGGATTTGGCAGTGCCCGATTCGGAGGTGCCGGAAGCGTTCTTCATTCCCAAGGAGAAGCTGGCGGCCTGGAAAGACCAGCGGGCCGCTAAGAAGATAGAACGCAAGAAGAACGGTTTCACCTACCTGTACTCCGAGGGGGCCATGACCTGGCCTGACCCGCTGGATCGTCCTGCGCGCACTATTCTGACCGGCGAGGGCGGAGCTGGGGCCAGCCGCATGAAGCATGCGATCAAGGGCGATTCCGGCCGCATACGCCGCTTGGTGCCCGACGAGCTGGACCAGATTCAGATGTTCCCGAAAGGTTGGACCGACACCGGTATGACCGACAGCCATCGGGCCTTCTGCATGGGCAATGCCCTGGTGGTGGAGATTCCCCACCGCATCGGCCGGCGAATCGTCGAAAGCGACCCCCGCTTCGAGTACGCGGTCGTGAGCCTTCCCGAGTAAAGGCGGTTTTCGAAGGGCGCCTAATCCCTCTGCAAGAACCACTTCCAGGCGGGGACTAGGTGCACGGCGCGGCCATCTTGTTCGAAATCCTGCGCTTGGCCTGCAACCGCAATCAGATAGCTGCTGTCAACGCGTTTCTCTTCCATGGCTTCCCATAGGGCCCGGAGCTCCCGGGCCAGGGTCGTCTCGTCTTCGACGTCATAGCAGGCTTGCACCAGGGCGGAAGGTTGCTCTTCCAGGGCGTCGCCCACGATGAAATCGACCTCGTACCCGTGGGCATCGGTGCGCAGCGACGAGATGGCCTCCTTGCGCATGTCGGGGCAGCGCCGGCGGAGTTCCAGGTAAACCGCATCTTCCAAGCGCTGACCGGCATCGTTGGTATTCGCCCGCGCATTCGCCAGGGCCAGGCCGGCATCGATGGCGTACACCTTCGCCGTGGTATTCGATGATTCCTTCAGGCTGTAGGCCTGCTCCTTCACCGTGAAGGCCAGGTAGGCCTCCTGCATATAGGTCAGAAGGTCGCCCAGCAACTCGCGGCTGGTCGATAGCCCGGCCGACTTGAAATCATTGGCAACTTTTCGCAGCGAAAGCTGCCGCCCGTTCATATCCATCAGGCGTTGTGCGAACTGAGATGCCACCCGCGGCCGGCCGATATCGTGACGCTCTATCACGTCGCGTGCGACAACCTGCTGCACATAGGATTGCAGGATCGGGTTGGACTCCTGGGCAGCCAGCCCCTGCACGGCGGGAAAACCGCCGGTTCGCAGATAGGTATCGAAGGCATTTTGACAGAGGATGCGCTTGCTTGTGGTGAAAGCCCCCTGTTGCTCCCCGAAAGGCAGCAGGCCGTTGTAGTCGAGATACTCCGAGAAGGAAAGCGGCAGCAGTTCGAAATCGATGGCGCGCCCTCGGAATCCGGTGGCGATTTCGCGGGAGAGCAACCGCGAGGACGAGCCGGTCACATAAATGGTCGCTTTCGTGGTGTCTACGATGCGCCTGAGCCACGGCCCCCAGTCCTCCATTTCCTGTATCTCGTCGAAGAACAGGTAAACGCCCTCGTCGAAGGCATCGGGGTTGAGGGATCGAAACGCTTCGAGCACCTCGTCGCCCGTCTGCGGCGTTACGGGCGCGAGGCGGTCGTCCTCGAAGTTGAAGTAGCAGAGGCGATCCCAACCCACGCCCTCGTCAGCTAAGCGCTTCATCTCTTGGAACAGGCGGTAGCTCTTACCGCTGCGCCGCATGCCGGTTACCACCTTCACCAGGTTTCCCGCCTTGGGTTGTGCGGGCGTTCCCAGGTCGAGCAAGCGGCTCATGATGGGTTCATACAGGTTGAAGTCGAAGTTCGCGAGGGTTTCGAGAATGACCGGGTTCATGATGCTCCTCTTTGAGGGTTTCGAAAAGTGGCAAGGTAAGTTTGCCACAAATAAGTAAATATGGCAAGATTACTTGGCCACTTTATGGAAAAGTGGCCAAGTAATCTTGCCAGTTTAGCGATTGCGAGAAGCGGAAGCGGTGGGGGCTGAAAGGGTGAGGCGTCGTCCCGGGCCGATGAGCGGGCGAGGCGGTGTTCTCGGTGGAATCGTCATAAGTCTCCCGTAAAATAGTAAGTTGGAAAAGAAGGCCCCGGGCTTGGCGGCTGCGGGGTCCGCGATGCGATAGCTTGCGAGATGCGAGAGGCAGCTCATATGAAACAGCATGGCAAGAATTACGTGGAAGTCCCTTCAGGGGAAGCGGGCGCCGTTGATGGGGGCGTCATCTCGGTGCAAGGCGATCCCGCTCCCGCCACCCCCGAGCTCCGCGCCGGCATCGATGTGGGCTCCACCACCGTGAAGCTGGCGGTGCTCGACCGCGACGACCAGGTGATATGGTCCGTCTACCAGCGGCATCATTCCGATGTGCGGGCCACCATCGCCGAGGTGCTGCAGGCGGCGGCCGACGAGTTCGGCGACCGACCGCTTTCCATCGCCATCACGGGTTCCGGCGGCCTGCTGCTGGCCAAGTGGCTGGGTGTGACCTTCGTGCAGGAGGTCATCGCCAGCAAGACCGCTGTGGAAACCTTCATCCCCGCCACCGATGTGGCTATCGAGCTGGGCGGCGAGGACGCCAAGATCATCTACTTCGGCCAGTCCATCGAGCAGCGCATGAACGGCACCTGCGCCGGCGGCACAGGCGCCTTCATCGACCAGATGGCCGCCCTGCTGAACACCGATGCCGGCGGTCTGAACCAGCTGGCCGCCGACCACCAGACCATCTATCCCATCGCCAGCCGCTGCGGCGTGTTCGCGAAAACCGACGTACAGCCTTTGCTGAACGAGGGCGCCCGCAAGGAGGATATCGCCGCCAGCATCTTCCAGTCGGTGGTGACCCAAACCATCAGCGGCCTGGCTTGCGGCCGCCCCATCCGCGGCCACATCGCCTTCCTGGGTGGCCCGCTGCAGTACCTCCCCGAGCTGCGCAAGCGCTTCTACGAAACCTTGGAGCTCGATGACGAGCATATCATCGTGCCCGACAACGCCCACCTGTTCGTGGCCTGCGGCTGCGCGGTGGCCGGTGCCCGCGAGGGCGCGAAGGCCGAGCCCCTGGGCGATGTGATCGAGCGCCTGCGCAATCTGGGCGACCTGCAGGGCTCCGAGGTCACGCGTCTGACCCCCCTGTTCGCCGACCGGGCGGAGCTCGAGGAATTCCAGCGCCGCCACAGCGCCCAGAAGGTGGCCCGGGGCGACTTGGCCTCGTATCGCGGCACGGCCTTCCTGGGCATCGATGCCGGCTCTACCACTTTCAAGGCGGTGCTGATCGACGAAGACGGCAAGATCCTGTGGACCCACTACGTCTCGAACAAGGGCGATGTGCTGGGTTGTGCCCGCAAGGCACTGGCGGACCTGTACGGCGCGCTGCCCGCCGACTCCGCCACCGGCGAACCGCTGGTGACCATCGGCCACGCCACCGTGACCGGCTACGGCGAGGGGCTGCTGCTGCAGGCGCTGCAGGTGGACTCCGGCGAGATAGAAACCGTGGCGCACCTGCGGGGTGCCCGCGAGATGCTGCCCGATGTGGAGTTCATCCTGGACATCGGCGGCCAGGATATGAAGTGCCTGCGGGTGAAGGACGGCGTGATCGACCACATCATGCTGAACGAGGCCTGCAGCAGCGGCTGCGGCAGCTTCATCGAGAGCTTCGCCAGCGGCCTGGGGCTGGACGTGTCCGAATTCGCGCAGACGGCCATCCAGGCGGCGGCCCCCGTGGATTTGGGCAGCCGCTGCACCGTGTTCATGAACTCCCGCGTGAAGCAGGCGCAGAAGGAAGGGGCCACGGTGGGCGATATCGCTGCCGGCCTGGCGCTTTCCGTCATCAAGAACGCCCTGTTCAAGGTTATCAAGATCCGTGACCCCCACGATGTGGGCACCAATGTGATCGTGCAGGGGGGCACCTTCCTGAACGATGCGGTGCTGCGGGCCTTCGAGCAGCTGGCCGGGGTGGAAGCGGTGCGGCCGGACATCGCCGGAAATATGGGAGCCTACGGTGCGGCTCTGCTGGCTCGCGACCGCTACCTGCAGGGCAGCCGGGCCGTCGGCGGGGAGGGCTCCGGCGGCTTACTTCGCCGACCCGCCTCCGCCCTCCCCGCCGACGCCGTGGGAGATTCCCAGGTAGCGGTCGGGCAGGCGGATACGACCTCCGGTGCGGTTGGGGGGAGGAAGTCCACTCTGCTTTCGTTGGCGGAGTTGGAGGCCTTGGCGCCTACCCATAAGACGGTGCGGTGCCAGAAGTGCTCGAACCATTGCCTGCTTACGGTGAACGACTTCGGGAAGGGGCCCGACGGCAAGCATCGGCGCTTCATCACCGGCAACCGCTGCGAGAAGGGGGCCGGTGCGGTCGACGAGGCCTCCGACGTGCCCAACCTGTTCGAGTACAAGGCCCACCGCCTGTTCGACTACGAGCCCCTGGCCGCCGACGCCGCCCCGCGCGGCACGGTGGGCATCCCGCGGGCGCTGAACATGTACGAGAACTACCCGTTCTGGTTCACCTTCTTCACCAAGCTGGGTTTCCGCGTGGTGCTTTCGGACCCCTCCACCAAGCAGACCTACGAGGCGGGCATCGAGAGCATGCCCAGCGAATCGGTGTGCTACCCGGCCAAGCTGTCCCACGGCCATGTGATGAACCTGCTGCAGAAGGGCGTCGACTTCATCTGGATGCCCTGCAGCAAATGGGAGCGGCAAGAGGACGAAGGCGCCGGCAACCATTACAACTGCCCCATCGTGGCCAGCTACTCCGAGGCCCTGCGCCTGAACATCGACGAGCTGCGCGACAGCCCTACAGCCTTCCTGAACCCGTGGCTTCCCTACGACAAGAAGGAGCACCTGAAGAAGCGCCTGCTGTTCGAGCTGTCCGACCATTTCAAGCACATCATCGGCCGCCACGGCGAGCTGCCCACCAAAGCCGAGGTCGACGCTGCGGTGGAAGCGGCCTGGGCCGAGGACCTGGCCTTCAAAGCGGATATGCGCCGCAAGGGCGAGGAAACCCTGGATTGGATGGAGCGCACCGGCACCCACGGCCTGGTGCTGGCCGGGCGCCCCTATCACATCGACCCCGAGATAAACCACGCCATCCCCGAGCTGCTGAGCGGATTCGGGCTGGCGGTGCTCACGGAAGATTCCGTCGCCCACCTGGGCGAGCTGGAGCGGCCCATCCGCGTGGTGGACCAGTGGATGTACCACACGCGCCTGTATGCCGCCGCCAAGCTGGCCACCCAGCGCACCGACCTGGACCTGATACAACTGAACTCCTTCGGCTGCGGTCTGGATGCCCTGACCACCGACCAGGTGCAGGAGATCCTGGAGGCGGCCGGCAAGGTGTATACCGTGCTGAAGATCGACGAGGTGTCCAATCTGGGCGCTGCCCGCATACGCGTGCGCTCGCTGCTGGCCGCCTTGCGCGACCAAGAGGAAGAGCGCGGCGTGCTGCACACCCCCGGCGAACCCGACGGCATGCCCGAGGTGGATGCCAACGATGCCGCCCTGGCCGATTTCGAGGACCAGCGCGAAGAGCGCACGGGCCGCACCCTGGCCGCCGCCGGCCGCGAAGTGGCCGAGCACCTGGCCCATACCGACCGCCTGGAAGCCGAGGCCGACACCGCTCCCGTGACCAGCACCATCGCCCCCGATACCCCGGCCGCCGGCGCCTCCGCCCCTGCCAAGCGCAGCGTGTGGCGCAAGGGCCTGGACGAGGAAGCGTTCTCCACCGAGTTCCCCCGCGTAGAGTTCACCAAGCAGATGAAGGACGAGGGCTACACCATCCTGGTGCCCCAGATGGCCCCCTACCACTTCGAGCTGCTGCTGCCCATATTCCAGAGCAACGGCTACAACTTCGAGCTGCTGCCCTCGGTGGACCACGGTGCCGTGGATGCGGGCCTGAAGTACGTGAACAACGACATCTGCTACCCGTCCATACTGGTGACGGGCCAGATCATGGAGGCGGTGACCAGCGGCCGCTACGACACCGACAAGCTGGCGGTGGTCATAACCCAGACCGGCGGCGGCTGCCGCGCCACCAACTACATCGCGCTGATCCGCAAGGCGCTGGCGGCGGCGGGCATGGGGCATATCCCCGTGATCTCCTTCGCGCTGCAGGGGCATCTGGACGAGTCGAACTCGGGGTGGTCCATCACGCTGCCCATGCTGAAGCAGGGGGTCTACGCCCTGAGCTACGGCGATCTGCTGATGGCCGCCCTGTACCGCACGCGCCCCTACGAGGCCGAGCCCGGCGCCGCCCAGGCGCTGTTCGACCGCTGGATGCAGGTGTGCAAGAAGCAGGTGTACGCCGGCACCAACCGCCGCGAGTTCGCCCGCACGGTGCAGGCCATCGTGGACGACTTCGATGCCCTGCCGCTGGTGAACGACGGGTCGAAGCCCCGCGTGGGCGTGGTGGGCGAGATCCTGGTGAAGTTCCACCCCACCGCCAACAACGAGGTGGTCAACGTTATCGAGCGCGAGGGCTGCGAGGCCGTGGTGCCGGGGCTCATCGAGTTCTTCCTG
>CANOBU010000065.1 GCA_947564425.1 uncultured Eggerthellaceae bacterium | reverse complement strand
TGCTGGCCGCCGGGCTCTCGCGCCGCGCCCGCAGCCTCAGCGAGGCCCTCGACGCATCGGAATCGGCGACGAGCTCGGTCCATGCCGATGCCGCCGGCGCCCGCGATGCCGCCCGGCGCGCCCATGACGAATACGACCGCGCCAGCAGCCGCATGGCCTCGGTGCAGGTCGAGAAGAGCCGCTTGGAGGTGCAGGTCGAGGCCGCCACCTCCACGGTCGTGCGCGATTGCCGGACGCCCTTGGAAGTGGCCGAGTCGCTGCCGCAGCTGGAGGACCGCCGCAGCGCCGAGGACGAGCGCTTCCGCCTGGAGCGGCGCATCAGGAACATGGGCACCATAAACCCCGATGCCGCCGACGAGTACGCGGCGCTGAAGGAGCGCTACGATTTCCTGGCCGGCCAGCTGGAGGACATCGAGGCCGCCCGGCGCTCGCTCAACCGCATCGTGCGCGTCATCGACAACCGCATGAAAGACGACTTCATCCGCACCTTCGAAGAGGTGAATGCCAATTTCAACGAGGTGTTCTCGATCCTGTTCCCCGGCGGCACCGCCTCGCTTTCGCTGGACGACCCCGACGACATCGAGGGCTCCGGCGTGGAGGTGACGGCCCAGCCCCGGGGCAAGCGCCTGACCAAGATGACGCTCATGAGCGGCGGCGAGAAGTCGCTGACGGCCCTGGCCCTGCTGTTCGCCGTGTACAAGACCCGCACCACGCCCTTCTATATCCTGGACGAGGTCGAGGCGGCCCTCGACGATACGAACCTGCGGCGCCTGACCGCCTATATCGATACGTTGCGCAGCAGCACCCAGCTCATCATGATCACCCATCAGCGCCGCACCATGGAGATGGCCGACGTGCTGTTCGGCGTATCCATGCAGGCCGACGGCGTGACCCGCGTTATCAGCCAGAAGCTCGAGCGCGCCCTCGAGCACGCCCAGGAGGAGTAGCCCATGGGATTGATCTCCCGCTTCAAAGAAGGAATGTCGAAGACCCGCGAGGCCTTCCGCGAGGACATGAACCTCATCTTGAACCGCGGCCCGGCCGTGGACGATGATTTCTGGGACGGCCTGGAAGAGGCGCTCATCGTGTCCGACATGGGCGTGTATTCCGCCACCACCATCGTGGAGCGCCTGCGCTCCGAGGCGGTGCGCAAGGGCTACAGGGACGCCTACGATGTGCTGGAGGCCCTGAACGATTCCATCGCCGCCGAGTTCCCCGAGGGGGCCGAGGGCTTCTTCGACGAGCCGTGCATCGTGCTGTTCGTGGGCGTGAACGGCTCGGGCAAGACCACCACCACAGGCAAGATCGCCAAGCAGGCGAAGGATGCCGGGCGCCAGGTCATCCTGGGCTGCGCCGACACCTTCCGCGCCGCCGCCATCGAGCAGTTGGAGGTGTGGGCCGAGCGCGCGGATGTGCGGATATGCGCCCGCGAGCGCGGAAGCGATCCCGCCAGCGTGTGCTACGAGACCATCGAGCGCGGCGAGCAGGATGGCGCCGACCTGGTGCTGATCGACACTGCGGGGCGCCTGCATACCTCGGCGGACCTCATGCGCGAGCTCGAGAAGGTCGTGGCCGTGGTGCGCAAGCGCGCCAACCTGCCGGTGAAGCTGGTGCTGGTGATCGATGCCACCACGGGCCAGAACGGCTTGCAGCAGGCCCGGGAGTTCAACGACGCCCTGGACCTGGACGGCGTGGTCATCACCAAGCTGGACGGCACCGCCAAGGGCGGCATCGCCGTGGCCGTGGCCCATTACCTGCAGATCCCGGTGGTGAAGCTGGGGGTGGGCGAGGGCCTGGAGGACCTGAAGGATTTCGATGCCCGCGATTACGCCCGCAGCCTGGTGGGCGATTTCGCCGCCGAATAGGCGCCCGGGCGGAGCACGGAGGGAGAGCCGATGTTCGATAACCTGCAAGACCAGCTGCAAGAGGTGTTCGACGACCTGCGCGGCAAGGGGCGGCTGTCCGAGGACGATATCCGCGCCGCCATGCGCCGGGTGCGCATGGCCCTGCTCGAGGCCGATGTCAGCTA
Organism: uncultured Eggerthellaceae bacterium; assembly: GCA_947564425.1. GTDB lineage: Bacteria > Actinomycetota > Coriobacteriia > Coriobacteriales > Eggerthellaceae > UBA9715. The sequence continues at coordinate 6,641 of CANOBU010000065.1, read as the reverse complement.
CAAGGTGGTGAAGGAGTTCGTCTCGAAGGCCTCGGCCCGCTGCCTCGAGGCCGATGTGCTGGATTCCCTGACCCCGGCCCAGAACGTGGTGAAGGTGGTGCTGGACGAGCTGACGGCGCTGCTGGGCGAATCCGATGCCAAGCTGGAGCTGGCGCCCAACAAGCAGCCCAACGTGATCATGCTGGTGGGCCTGCAGGGCTCCGGCAAGACCACCGCCGCCGCCAAGCTGGCCTACCTGCTGAAGCGCGAGGGCCACAACCCGCTGTTGGTGGCCTGCGACGTGTACCGCCCCGCCGCCGCCGACCAGCTGGCGACCCTGGGCGGCGAGATAGGCGCCCGGGTGTACCGCTCCGATTCCAAGGACCCGGTGCAGATAGCCCGCGAGGGCATCCGCTGCGCCATCGACAACCTGTGCGATGTGGCCATCATCGACACGGCGGGCCGCCTGCATGTGGACGAGGACATGATGCAGGAGGCCGAGAGCATAAAAGCCGCCGTGGAGCCCGACGAGGTGCTCATGGTGGTGGATGCCATGACCGGCCAGGACGCCGTGAACGTGGTGGAGGCCTTCAGCGAGCGCGTGGAGTTCGACGGCGTGATAATGTCGAAGATGGACGGCGACGCCCGCGGCGGCGGCGCCCTCTCGGTGCGCCAATCCACGGGCAAGCCCATCAAGTTCACCTCGTCCGGCGAGAAGCCCGATTCCCTGGAGGTGTTCCATCCCGACCGCATGGCCCGGCGCATCCTGGGCATGGGCGACATGGTGTCGCTGATCGAGTCGGCGGTGAAGGTGCAGCAGGAGGAGGAAGAGGCCGAGGCCGCCGCCCGCATGGCCCGCATGGACCTGAACCTCAACGACTTCCTGGACATGAACCGCCAGGTGCGCAAGATGGGCGGCGTGGGCAAGCTGGTCAGCGCCCTGCCCGGAGGCGACCGCATGATGGCCCAGGGGCAGGTGGACGAGCACGCCCTGGACCGCATGGAGGTCATCATCAACTCCATGACCAAGCGCGAGCGCGAGAAGCCCGATGTGCTGAACGGCAGCCGCCGGGCGCGCATCGCCGCCGGCGCCGGCGTGTCGGTGCAGGCCGTGAACCAGCTGATGAAGCAATACGGCGAGACGCGCAAGCAGGTGAAGAAGATGATGAGCGCCTACGGCGACCTCGAGGATACCCGGGGGCGCCGCGGCAAGAAGGGCAAGAAGGGGAAGAAGGGCAAGCGCGGCGGCAAGCGCATGGCCATGCCCGGCATGGGCGGCATGTCCATGGCCGATATCAAGCGCATCTCGGATATGCTGGGGCAGTAGCCGCCGGTCCCGGGGTATCGGCTGAAAAGGAGAAACCTTCTTGTCAAAGCCGCGCAGCAGCCGTATCATACTGTGTTGCTGTTTTCAAAGCCTGTAGAGATGGAAAAAGGAGTTCGTTTACATGGCAGTCAAGATTCGTTTGGCCCGTCACGGCGCGAAGAAGCGTCCCTACTACCGTATCGTCGTGGCAGATTCCCGCAAGCCCCGCGATGGCAAGTTCATCGAGGAGGTGGGCCGCTACAACCCCTGCGTGCACCCCAACCTGATCGAGTTCGATAAGGAACGCATCGACTACTGGCTGGGCGTGGGTGCCCAGCCCACCGATACGGTGCAGCGCCTCCTGAACACCCAGGAAGCAGGCGCACAGTAGCCATGGCAGAGCAGAACCGCGACCTCGCGGGCCTGGTGGATTCCCTGGTCCGCCCCCTGGTCGATTTCGAGGAAGACCTTGAGATAACCTCTTCGGTGGAAGGCGATACGGAGTCCATCGAGATCCGCGTCAACGAGGAGGATGCCGGCAAGGTCATCGGCCGCCAGGGCCGGGTCATCAAGTCGATCCGCACGCTGGCCCGCGCCGCTGCCTCGCGCAACGGCATGCAGGTTGAGGTGGAGATCCTCGACTAGATGGGCCCATGGATCGATAGCGCCGTGCTTATCAGGGCGAAGGGTTCTCGGGGAAGGCTCGTTGCGCATTGTGCACCGGGCCTTTCTTCTATGCTGCCCGCCGGCATCCCGGTGCATTTCGTGCCCCCGCAGCTCGATGTGCCCCGCCAGGCGACGGTGACCGATGCCGCCTGGCTCGGCGGCGGCGCCTACGAGGTTGCCTTCGCGGGCGTGGGCGACCGTGCGACGGCCGATGCGCTGGTGGGAAGCCACTGCCTTGTCCTGCGCCGCGACGTGGCGGACCTGGCGGGACAGGCGGCCGGCATATCGCTCAAGGGGTTCGCCTTCGTTGCCGATGGCGAGGACCTGGGCACCGTGGAGGCGCTGCGCGACAACCCCGGCCAGCAGCTGCTGGAGGTGCGCCGCCGCGAGGGGGGCGCATTGCTGCTGGTGCCCTTCGTTGACGAGTTCATAGATGCCATCGACCATGACGGCCGCACCATCGAGGCCTCGCTGCCCGCGGGGCTGCTGGAGCTCTAGGATGCCCATGCGCATCGATACGCTCTCGACCTTCCCCGACATGTACGGCTCAGTGATGGGATCGTCCATGATGCGCATTGCCCAGGAGAAGGGCCTTCTGGAGTTCCACGCCCACGACCTGCGCCGCTGGACGCACGACCGCCACCGCACCACCGACGACGACCCCTACGGCGGCGGCGCGGGCCTGGTGATGAAATGCGACCCCATCTTCGAGGCGTTCGACGAGCTGGCGGGGGAGGGGCCGCGCCCCCATACGGTGTTCCTCACCCCCTGCGGGGAGCCCTTCTGCGATGCCATGGCCCGGGAGCTCGGCTCGTACGGGCGGCTGCTGTTCATATGCGGCCACTACGAGGGCATCGACGAGCGCGCCTACAGCCTGGCCGACCGCCAGATATCCCTGGGCGATTACGTGCTGACCAGCGGCGAGCTGGCCTCGATGGTGGTCATCGATGCGGTGGTGCGCAAGATACCGGGCGTGCTGGGGGCCCAGGACGGGGCGGCCGACGAGAGCTTCGCCGACGGCCTGCTGGAGCCTCCCCAATACACCCGTCCGGCGGAGTTCCGCGGCATGGCCGTGCCGCCGGTTCTGCTGTCGGGCGACCATGGCGCCGTGGCGCGCTGGCGGCGGCAGGAGAGCCTGCGGCGCACGCTGGAGCGCCGGCCCGACCTGCTGGAATCGGCGCCGCTCACGGCCGATGACATGCTTTATCTGGATAAACTGCGCCGCCTCGGGCAAAATGGCCCCCAGGCGGATATCAACGGTTAATATAGGAAGCTCGGAGGAATCGGACCGGCATGAAAGGCGCGTGGGAAGTGGACAGCGGCGAGCACGCACAGAACGGAAGGCATGGCGCATTGCGCTCCCTGGCGGGGCTCGCGGTGATGATCGTGCTGGTGGTGGCCATCACGATCGGCCTGCGCACCTTCGTATTCGTCCCCTATGAGATACCCTCCGGCTCGATGGAGGAGACCATCATGCCGGGCGATATGGTGTTCTCCGAGAAGATCAGCTATTACATGCGCGAGCCGGGATACGGCGATATCGTCACCTTCGCCGACCCCAACGTGGCCGGCCGCACCCTGATCAAGCGCGTCATAGCCACCGGCGGCCAGACGGTCGACCTCGTGGACGGCGCTGTGGTGGTGGACGGCGTGTCCCTCGACGAGCCCTACACCGACGGCAAGCCCTCGTATCCTCTGGACCATACGGCCCTGGGCGTGGATATCGAATACCCCCTCACCGTCCCCGAAGGGTGCCTGTGGGTGATGGGGGATAACCGCACCGCCTCGCAGGATTCCCGCTATTTCGGCCCCATCCCGGCAAGCTCCGTGACGGGCCGCGCTTCCATGATCTATTGGCCGCTCTCGAATTTCCGGCTGCTTCCCTAGCAGCCTGCCAGAAGGAGGAAGGAGTACGATGAACGAGCAAGCGCCGACGTTCCAGGATGTCATCATGAACCTGCAGCGCTACTGGGCCGACCAGGGCTGCGTGGTGGTGCAGCCCTACGACAACGAGGTGGGTGCCGGCACGTTCCATACGGCCACCACGCTGCGTTCGCTGGGGCCCGGGGTGTGGAGGACGGCCTACGTGCAGCCCTCGCGCCGCCCCACGGACGGCCGCTACGGCGAGAACCCCAACCGCCTGCAGCATTACTACCAGTTCCAGGTGATCCTGAAGCCCTCGCCCGACAACGTGCAGGAGTTGTACCTGGAGAGCCTGCGCGCCATCGGCATCGACATCGAGAAGCACGATGTGCGCTTCGTCGAGGACGACTGGGAATCGCCCACCCTGGGTGCCTGGGGCCTGGGCTGGGAGGTGTGGATCGACGGCATGGAGGTGACCCAGTTCACCTACTTCCAGCAGGTGGGCGGCTTCGAGTGCTTCCCCGTGCCCGCCGAGATAACCTACGGCCTGGAGCGCCTGACCATGTACATCCAGGGCGTCGACAGCGTCTACGACATCGTATGGAGCCGGGGCGACGACGGCACCGTGTTCACCTACGGTGATGTGTTCCTGGAGAACGAGCGCGAGTTCTCGGAATACAACTTCGAGGTGGCCGACACCGATTTCCTGTTCGGCGAGTTCGACCGCTACGAGGCGGAATGCAACCGCATCCTGGCGGCGGGCCTGCCGCTTCCCGCCTACGACTACGTTCTGAAATGCTCCCACGCCTTCAACCTGCTGGACGCCCGCGGCGTCATATCGGCCACGGAGCGCATGGGCTACATCCTGCGCGTACGCGCCATAGCCAAGGCCTGCTGCGCCAGCTACCTGCAGCATGTGGTGGGCATCGATGTCGAAGGAGAGGGGGCCGAAGATGGCGAATAGCACGCTGGCATTCGAGATAGGCACCGAGGAGCTTCCCGCCTTCGACCTGCATAACGCCACGTTGAAGCTGGGCGGGCTCATGTCCGACGCCCTGGACGGGGCCAAGGTGCCCCATGGGGAGGTGCAGGTGTTCACCACGCCCCGGCGCCTCATAGCGGTGGTCGCGGATGTGCCCGAGACCACCGAGGCCGCCGTGGAGGAGTTCCGCGGGCCGGCCGCCTCCATCGCCTTCGATGCCGAGGGTAACCCCACCAAGGCGGCCCTGGGCTTCGCCCGCGGCAAGGGCGTCGATGCCGGGGCCCTGCAGCGCCGCGACGAGAACGGCACCGAGTACGTCTATGCCGTGCGCGAGACGCCCTCGCTGGATGTGGCCGGCCTGCTGCCGGGGCTGCTGGAGGGCGTGATAGGCGCCATCCCCTGGCCGAAGTCCCAGCGGTGGGGCGACCGCCGCGAGCAGTTCAGCCGGCCGGTGCGCTGGATGGTGGCGCTTCTGGGCGAGCGCGTGGTGCCCGTGCAGTTCGCGGGCCTGACGGCCGGCCGCACCACCTGCGGCCACCGCTTCCTGGCCCCCGAGCCCATCGAGGTCGCTTCGGCCGACGGTTTGGTGGAGGCCCTGCGGGGCGCCTTCGTGGTGCCCAGCGAGGCCGAGCGCGAGGAATCCATACGCCGCCAGGTGAATGCCATAGAAGAGCAGACGGGCCTTACGGCCGAGCTGCCGGCCAAGACCATGGAGGAGGTCGTGAACCTCACGGAGTTCCCCACGGTCATGGTGGGCGGGTTCGACGAGCTGTTCCTGGCGGTGCCCAAGGAGATAACCGTCGATGCCATGCTGGTGCACCAGCGCTATTTCCCGCTGTTCAACGCCGATGGCAGCCTGTCCAACAAGTTCCTGATAACCTCCAACGGCGACCCGGCCTACCGCGACAACATCGTGGACGGCAACCAGCGCGTGGTGGCCGCCCGCCTGTACGATGCCAAGTTCTTCTACGACGAGGACCTCAAGCAGCCCCTGGAATCCTATGTGGAGCGCCTGGACGATGTGGTGTTCCAGGAATCCCTGGGCACCATGGGCCAGAAGACCGACCGCATCGTGCGCCTGGCGGGCTGCCTGGCCGCCGATGCGGGGCTTTCGCCCCAAGAGGCCGCCGATGCCGAGCGGGCGGCCCTTCTGGCCAAGGCCGACCTGGTGACGGGCGCGGTGGTGGAGTTCACCAGCGTGCAGGGCATCATGGGCCGCTACTACGCCCTGGCCGCCGGCGAGCCCGAGGCCGTGGCCCAGGCCATCGCCGACCACTACCGCCCCCGTTTCGCCGGGGACGACCTTCCTGCCAGTCGGGTGGGCCAGGCGGTGGCCGCGGCCGATAAGCTCGATACCATCTGCGGCCTGTTCGCCATCGGCCAGGGCCCCACGGGCTCTTCGGACCCCTTCGCCCTGCGCCGCAGCGCCATCGGCATCATCGCCATGCTGCAGAACGGCTTGGATATCTCGCTGGAGCGCGCTATCGACCAGAGCCTGGGCATCTATGCCGAATCCGGCCTGGAGTTCGACCGCGCTGCGGCCAAAGCCGCCATCGTGGATTTCTTCGTCACGCGCACCAAGGTGATGCTGCGCGACAGCGGCGTGTCCAGCGAGGCCATCGATGCCGTGCTGGCCGCCGGGGCCGTGGAGCCCCTGGCTATCATGAAGCGCGCCCGCGCCCTCGAGGCGGCCCGCGCCGAGGATCCCGAGGCCTTCGCCGATCTGGCCCTGGCCTACGGCCGCGCGGCCAACCTGCGCGATGCCTCGCTGGGCACCGATTGCGACGACGGCCTGCTCGCCGATGCCGACCGCGGGCTGGCCCAGGCCGTGCAGCAGGCGGAGGC
>CANOBU010000064.1 GCA_947564425.1 uncultured Eggerthellaceae bacterium | reverse complement strand
CCCAATGCCGCCAGTCGGCCCAGGTCGGACAGAGCCTAGGAGTGAACTATGACTACGTCGCCTTCCTGTATCAGGCCATAGAGCTCCTCGGCGGCCTGGTAGGACAGGTTCACGCAGCCGTGGCTGCCGTAGCCGTTGGCGTACATGGTGCCGCCGAAGCCCGGCTGCCAGGTGGCGTCATGGAAACCGATGCTGTTGCCCTCGAAGGGCATCCAGAAGGTCACCTTGGTCTCGTAGATCTTCTTTCCGTTCTCGTAGCCCTTCAGAAGCGACGGGCTCTCCTTGTCGTTCAGCTTCCACACGCCCTGCACCGTGTTATGCCGGCCATCGGGGGTGCCGGTGATGCAATCGGCCTCCCAGAACAGCTGGCCGGCCGCATCGTAGAAGCGCACATGCTGCTCGGAGATATCCACATCGATGTAGCGCTTGCCCCAGTCGGGCTCGCCGGGGGCGGTGAACGTGGCCGCCTCGGTGAGGAACGGCACCTCCACATCGGCCTTCTCGCCGGCCTTGATGCCCTCGATCAGGGAGTTCTTCAGGGCATCCTTGTCGATCTCCCAACCGTACACGCCGCCCTTCACGGTGACCACCTTGCCATCGGGGCGCGCATAGGTGCGCTCGGTCCCCACCGTGTTGAAGGCATCGGCCACCTCTTCGCACCAGGCATCCATGGCGGCCTCGTCGAAGGCCACATCGAGCTTATCGTCGATGGAGACGAACTGCGAAAGGTCGGCCCCGGTTATCCTGCGCACGGCGTTGCCGTTCATGATGAGGTTCAGATCGGCCGACGTCATGCCCGAGGCCAGCTTGGCCGACTCCACCAGCTTCTCGTCATCGCTGCGCACGGCGGGCTGCACCAGGAACTCGTCGGTTATCGCCAGCTTGGGATTCAGGTGCGCGATGGCCTCGGCGAAGGCCTCCATGGTGAAGGCCGGGTCTATCTGGGTACCGGCGACCTCCTTCTTCACCGTGAATTTCTTGGCCTTCTCATCATAGGCGATGGTGGCGTTCTGGGGAGGCTCGGCGGTCTTGTTGAACTCATCGATGGCCTGAGCCAGGGGCTGCTCGTAGGTGCCCCGCTTGAATGAGACATCCATGAGGTCGGATGCATCCAGGCTGGGTTGCAGCAGGTAGTAGGGCCACTTCCAGGCCGGAAAGGCCCGATGCACGGCAGCCACCACTCCTTCGGCATCGATCGACGCCCCCAGGTCGGCCCCGAGAGCCCGGTAGCTGAAGCCATCCCCGGTCACTTCTATGGCATAGTTCTCCACATCGCCCTGCAGCAGCTGCACCACCTCGGCATCGGGCCGCAGCGAGATGTCGTGGGTACCCAACGTGGTATGGGGAAGGAAGCGGCTGCTGAACACGAAGATGCCCGCCAGGTATACAACCAGCAGCACGGCGGCGAAGATGCCCATCGTCACGCCGAACACCTTCAGGCCCTTATGGCTCTTCTTTTTGGGAATCTCGGGGAACAGGGTTCCCGCCGCCAGGGCATCGTAGCCCGTCGTCCCGACGCCCTCGCCGTGCTGGGCATGCTTGGCCCGGGCCGCCGGATCGCCGCCGGTCGGTGCGGGGCGCTCCCCCTCGGCAGGCGCAGGAGCACTTGCGACCCCTTCATCTTCCGCCAGGCCCTCGCCTTCTGCAGGTTCCCCATCGGCATCGCCGCCTTCATCGGGAACAGCGGTGGCGGCAGCTTCTTCCTCCTCCGCTTCCTCCTCCTGAAGGTCGGCAGCATCGGGGGAGGCGCTTTCCTCCGAAGATGCCCCCTCGTCTTCATTCCCGTCCTCATCCTCGCCCTCGAGCGGGGCGGCAACGGGGTCCGATTCCTCCACCGGCTCGGCGCTTCCGCTATCGCCATCATCTGCGGACCCGGCGGCAGGCTCGCCGGCATCCTGGTCGTCGGCATCATCGGGCGCCTGGTCAGCCTCTGCGGCAGCCTCGAGGGGTGCGATGACCTCGGCAGCCTTGATGGGCTCATCCATCGGCACCGGGTCCTTCATCGGAACAGGGTCCCGTTCCTCTTCGGCAACCTCATCGGCTTCCCCGGCTTCATCGGATGCCTCGGCCGCCCCTTCCGGCACCTCCGGCTCGGCGGGGACCTCCGTTTCCTGTTCCGCGTCGGCCGCGCTGGCAGCCTCATCCGCCCCTTCATCGGCTCCGTCCTCGACGGCATCGCCGGCCGCAGCCCGCTCATGGCCTTCGCGCACAGCGGCTTTGAACAGCAGCGCGGCTGCCGTGGGGCCGCCATCCATCGGCTGGGGCTTGTTCAGATCGTCGGGAATCGGGGAACTTGCCTCTTCGGCCTCTTCGGTCCCCGCATCCGCCGGCTCCTGCACGCGTTCGCCATCCGATGCATCCTGGGACCCGGCATCCTCGGGGGTCTCGCCGACCGCAGCGCCATCATCCGTTCCGAAGATGCTATCGACCGGAAGGCTACCGAACGCCTCAGGAGAATCTTGCAGGTCAGATCCGTCCTCAGCCGCAACGGCAGAAGCCTCTTCGGCGCTTTCTTCTTCCTTGTTGTCGGCAGCGCGGCCCTTGCCGCGGAAATTGAAAATACCCATGGTTCGTTTACCTAGTGGATTTGTCGGTAATCATCGGAGGTCAATTGTAGCAAGGTATGGGGTTCTCCTTCGCAAAAACACTGGTCATGTACATTTTTTTAAGATTATTCATCGAGTCAACACAACCGCAGATCGCCGCTCCCTCCGCAGTGTTATCATTTCCCAAGCCCAACCAGGAGGATCCGCAACCCATGACCACCTACCTCGCCCATTACCGCTCCCCCGCCGCCGCCGATGTGCGCGGTGCCGGGCATTTCGAGTTCGAGAGCGATGCGCGGGCGGGATCGAAGGACAACATCCGCGATGCGCGCATGCGTATGCTCGAGCTGTTCGGTAAGGACGCCGCCTCGTGGAGCATCGAGGAGGTGGAGCGGATCACCGCCAAGAACAGCTCGTTCGACGGACAGTTGGAGCTCGATTTCCGCCCGCAGAAGAAGAAGCGCGTCCGCCGTACGAAAGGATACTGGTAGTGGCCCGGGACCAGAAGAAATCCAAGGGGATCGCCACCAATCGGCGGGCCTTCCACGAGTACGAGGTCATCGAGCGCTTCGAGGCCGGCATCGTGCTGGCGGGCACCGAGGTACGCTCGCTGCGCGATAACGGCTGCCAGCTGACCGATTGCTACGCGCTTATCCGCAAGGGCGAATGCTGGCTGCTCAACCTGCATATCCCGCCCTACCGCCACGGCGGCTTCGACAACGGCGACCCGGACCGCAAGCGCAAGCTGCTGCTGCATCGCCGCCAAATCCGCCTGCTGGAGCAGAAGACCCAGGAGCGGGGACTGGCCTTGGTCCCCCTTTCCATCTATTTCAACGACGACGGCCGCGTGAAGGTGGAGATTGCCCTTGCCCGCGGCAAGAAGCTCTACGACAAGCGCCAGACCATCGCGAAGAAAGACGCCCAGCGCGACATAGAGCGCGCCCTGAAGGAGCGCAGCCGCTAGCAAAGGAGCCCAGCATGGCCGAAGAAGAATTCGAGATCGAGGAAATCGAGATATCCGACGACGATATCCTGTACTACCTGGTGGATGAGGACGATAACGAGGTGGGCTTCGTCATCGAGGAAGACGGCGTGGAAGTGGAATGCTACTACGAGGGCTTCGAGGATGTGGAATTCGAGGTCGTCGAAGCTCCCGAAAAGACCACCGCAGCCGAAGATGACGGGGAGGAAGACGAACCCGGCTACCTGCAGAAACTGGCCGCCATCGCCGGCCACGAGGGCGGCAAGGCGCGGAAGAAGGCCGAGGCATCCCTCGACAAGATGCGCGGCAAGGCCGAGGTGCAGGCCAAGAAGGCCAAGGAAGCCGCAACCGAGCAGGCCAAGAAGGCGAAGGCCAAGGCCGATGAATTCGACTTGGGGATCACCCGGGAAGACGTGACCGAGATGACCCAGGACCTGAACGCCGTGGCCAAAGAAGGGCTCGACACGGCTCGGGAGCTGAAAGAGGCCTACGACGACATCATGGGCACCTTCGACTTCCTCAAGCCCGGCCCCAAGCGGGGAGGCTTCGGGAAATAGCAGGGCCGCGCACGGCAGGCTGCCGGATTGCCGGCTGCCCGGAAAAACAAGGCGAGCCCCCGCAAGGGAGGCTCGCCCCTTCATGTTCTGGTGGAGGCGCGGAGAATCGAACTCCGGTCCATGAAAGATCCCTGGCCAGGCTCTACAAGCTTAGTCTTTGCTCTGATCTAGGATTTGCTGGGTGCAAAGGCGAACGTTGCATCTCCGAGCCGGTTCGATCTTAGCTTCGGCCATACCGGCTACGTGCCGAAGCGCACTCCCCTAAGATGACATCGCACCCGGGGCGGGGAAACACCCGGGATTGACGCGCCGACTTATCTTATGCGGCGAGGGCGTACTGCCCCGTGTAGTTCTTCTTGCCAATTAAATTTGACAGTACCCATGTTTAACGTGGCTAGGAGACCACGACCTGCTCCTCGCCTCAGACCTTCCATGTCGAAACCAGTCGCCCCCGGTTGCGGGGAGCAAAGGCTCCACCTTTTCAAAGTGCGGACGTTCATTATAGGCCCTCGGGAGGGAAAGTCAAACGGGTGTCGGACGCCGCGCCCCTAGGCCAGCCGGAAGCGCAGGGTGCGGGTGCGCCAGTCGGCTTCGACCAGGCGCACGGCGATGCGGCGCCCCAGGCGGTACTCCTTGCCCGTATCGGTCCCGGTCAGGGTGTGGCGCACGGTATCCAAGGCGAAGTACTCGCTGCCCAGGTCGGCTATCTCCACCATGCCCTCGGCCGTGTTGTCCAGGCGCACGAACAGCCCGAAACCCGCCACGCCGGTGATCGTCGCCGAGAAGGTGCGCCCCACCTCGGCTTCCATCAGCTCTATGATCTTCATCTCCTGGGACTCCCGGGCCGCCTGCTCGGCCGTGCGCTCCATGGCCGAGGAATGCTCGGCCAGCCAGGAAAGGTTGGTCACCTCTTGGTCGAACTTCTCGGGGCGGCCGAACAGCGCCGCTTTCAGCATGCGGTGCACCACCAGGTCGGGGTAGCGCCGGATGGGCGAGGTGAAATGGGCATAGGCGCTGCTGGCCAGCCCGAAATGGGGCGCCAGGTCGGGACTGTACACGGCGCGCTTCATGGCCCGCAGCACCAGGGAGGTCACCAGCACCGCTTCGGGCCGGCCCGCCGCCGCTGCCAGCACAGACTGGATGGCATGGGGATCGCCCGCAACGAAGCGGGGAGCGTTTATCTCCTTGAACCAGGCGAACTCCGCCAGCACCGGCACGAGCCCCTCCAGGGAATCAGGCGCCGGCGCCTCATGCACGCGGTACATGCAGGGGAAGCCCGCATCGTGCAGGAACCGGGCCACCGCCTCGTTCGCCAGGATCATGGCCTCTTCGATGAGCCCCGTGGCCTCCGTGCGCTCCCGCAGATCGATACCCACGGGGCTCCCCTCGCCGTCCAAACGCACCTTCGCCTCAACCGTATCGAAATCCAAGCCGCCCGCAGCCTGCCGGCGCCTGCGTGCCCGATCGGCCAGCGATGCCAGGGTGCGGATGCGCGGGGACAGCTCTGCGGCAAGGGCGGCATCGGGCGCAGCGGCCGAACCGCAGGGCTGCGGCTCGCGACCCTCGATGAACGCTTGGGCCTGCTCGTAGGCCAGCCGGGCCCGGGAGGTTATGAGCGCCGGATATATATCGGCAGCTGCGACCTCTCCTTCCCCGGTCATCAGCAGGTCCACCGTCATGGTGCGCCGCGGCTCCAGCGGCTTCAGCGAGCAGACCTCGTTCGACAGGGCCTCGGGCAGCATGGGTATCACGCGGTCCACCAGGTACACACTGGTGGCCCGGCGGCGGGCATCGAGGTCCGCCGAGGAGCCCCAGGGCACATAATGCGACACATCGGCGATGTGCACGCCCAGGCGCCAGCCCGAACGGCCGTCGGGAAGGGCGGCCTCCTCCAGCGAGACCGCATCGTCGAAATCGCGGGCATCGGCCGGGTCGATGGTGAACACGAAGCGGTCCCGCAGGTCGCGGTACCCCTCTTCCAAGGCTTCCCCTTCATCCACGGCCGCAGCGGCCGCCTGGACCAGGGAAGCTGCAGAGAACTCCGTTTCGAGCTTATGGCGCGCAACGATGAGGTCGATGGGTATGCGCTCGTCGTCGCCATCGCCCATCACCTCCACCACATGGCCCGTGGCCGCCGTATAGCGGTCGGGGAAGGCATCTATGGCCACCCGCACGATGGAGCCGTCGGCGATGGCGAGCGCTGCGTCCAAGGGGGTGAATATGTCGTGTTGGATGCGCTCGTCCAAAGGCCGCACCACGCCGAAGGGCTCGCTGCGGCGGTACGTCCCCACCACCTGGTCGGTGGCCCGCTCCACCACGGCCACCACCCGGGCCGTGCGCTTATGGCCGGCCGCCGGGGCCGTATGCCGCCCGCGCCCCCGGCCCGAGCCCGAAGGCGCCACTTCCACCAGATCGCCCGGGAACGCATCCCTCACCTTCGAGCGGGGGATGAAGAACTCGCCCTCGGCCGTCTGCACGAAGCCGTAGCCGCCCCGATGCAGCTCCAACCGGCCGCGGGGCCGGCTGCGGGCCGGTCGGCGCGTATGGGTTCGCTTGCGGGCCATGGGCTAGGCCAGCGCCTGGGATCCTGCCAAGCTCAGGGCGTATTCCTTCTGGGCATCGTCATCGCCCGTATCGGAGATGACGACCTCGGGGGTAACGCCCACATCGTCGATGGCATGCCCCTCGGGCGTAAGGTAATAGGCGGCCGTATAGCGCAGGGCGCCCCCGAACTGCAGCTCGTGGATCACCTGGACGGAGCCCTTCCCCATGGTGGTATCGCCCACCAGGGTGGCCCGCTGGCTCTCCTTCAGGGCCGCTGCCACCACCTCGGCCGCTGCAGCGGTGTTCTTGTTCACCAGCAGCACCAGGGGCAGGGCCGTGGCCGGCTGGCCCGTGGCGGCCTTGGCCGACGAGCCGTCCACCGTCTGCACCTCCACCACGGTGCCGCCGTTCATGAACAGGCTGGACAGGTCCACCGCCTGGCTCAGGTAGCCGCCGGGATTATCGCGGATATCCAGCACGAAGGCCCGGGCCCCCTGGCCCGTGAGCTCCTCGATGGCGCCCTTCACCAGCGATGACACGTTCTGGGTGAGCTGCTTGGCCTTGATGTAGCCCACCGTGCGGTCCTCGTCGTATTCCCAGGTGACGTTCACCTCGTCGTATTCCTCGCACTGCAGGGTGGTGGTGAAGGTCTGGCCGCCGCTGGATTCGAGCGACTCCGGCCGCCGCCAGGTGATGACCACCGTGGAGCCCTGGTTCTGGCTGAGCACGGCCGCCACCTCGGTGCGCGACCATGTTTGGGAGTTGTCGCCGTTCACGGCCACCACGAAATCCCCGGCCTGCACGCCTTCCACCTGGGCCTGGGACCCTTCGAACACATCCACGGCATAGGCCTGCCCGCCGTATTCCGAGAACAGCACCCCGATGCCCGCATAGCCCTCATCGTGGGTGTTCATCAGGGCGCTGTAGCGCTCCGGCGAATAGTAGCGCAGGTACGGGTCGTCGGTGGATGCGGCGAAGGCGGTCAGGGTCTTGTCGGTGGCGGTATCCAGGCTATAGGTGTCCAGGCTGTCCTCGGCCAGCACATCCTCGACCTCGGCCACCCGCGCCGACAGCGAGTTGTACACATCCTTCTTGGCGGCGGTCGCATCCACGACAGCGGTCTGGTCGGCCCCGGTGACCGATGCGGGGAACCCCAGCTGCTGCAGGAAACCGGTCTGCCCCCGCAGGAAGAAGCCCAGGAACAGCGCTGCGGCGATGCATATCACGAACATGAAGACGCGGATCAGGCGCTGGCTGCGCGAGCGCATCTTCCGCATGCGCGCAGCCGCCCTCTGCTTGTATCCCCTTTCGGCCATGGTCCCCGCCCCGGCGCCGCTACACCTTCAGATAACGGCGCATGGCGAAGGCAGAACCCGTCAGGCCTATGATGAGGCCGGCCAGAAGCAGGATGCCGTAGATGGCCAGGAAGGTGGTCCCGCTCACCTCGATGGGCAGGAAGGCCAGCGACCCCTGCAGCTGGGGCAGCGCGAAACGATGAAGCAGCTCCAGGCTGATGATGGCCAGGATCGCGCCGATGACCGCATGCAAGGCGCCCTCCATGAGGAAGGGCCCGCGGATGAAGCCGTTGGAGGCGCCGACCAAGCGCATGATGGCGATCTCCTTGCGGCGGGCCATGATGGCCAGGCGGATGGTGTTGTTGATGAACACCAATGCGATGAACACCAGCAGCACGATAAGGGCGATGCCGATGTAGCGCACATAGTTGGTGACCGAGAACAGGCGCTCCACCGTACGCTGTCCGTATTTCAGCGAATCGGCGGGGTTGTCCTCATCGGCTACGGCGGCGAACTGCGAGCTGGACTCGATCTGCCCGGCAACCTGCTGCACCATCTGGGGATCGGAAAGCTCGATGTTGATGGAGGCCGGCAGGGGGTTCCCGCCCAGCTCGTCCACGATATCGGCGTTGCTGGACATGTTGCGGAAGTTCTCCAGCGCATCGTCTTTCGAGGTGAACGAGATGCTGGCCACGCCATCGAGGCCCTGGATGTACTCCTGGGCCCGCTTGATGTCGCTGTCCTTGGCATCATCGCTGATGTATGCGGTGATGGATACCTCGTTCTCGACCGACTTCACCACGTTCTCGATGACGGCGGCTCCCACTATGAACACGCCGATGATAAGCAGCGAGAGGAAGATCGTGATGATGGAACCCAAGGTGGTGGAGAGGTTCCGTGCAAAACCCTGCAGGGATTGCTTCAGGAAATAGGCGAAACTAGACATCGGATCCGTACACCCCCCTCTGCTGGTCGCGGGACAGATGGCCGCGGTCGAGCGCGATGACGCGCCGGCGCATGTTATCCACCATCTCGCGGTCGTGGGTGGCGATGAGCACCGTGGTGCCCGTGCGGTTGATGCGCTCGAGCAGGTCCATGATGCCGCG